>JAYTHH010000463.1:0-2679 GCA_043732745.1 Rhodospirillales bacterium | reverse complement strand
CGCCATGCTCACGTTGCCTGCGGCGGCGCAAACGGCGTCAGCCATGCCCAAGCCAGGCAAGCGCGCCTGGGCGAAGGACGTACCGGTCATCCGCATCGGCCTGCTCGGCGGCGAGAACGAGGAGGACCGGCTGCAGCGCGTGGCCGGATACAAGAAGCTGATGGAAGAGACGTTCGAGGTGCCGGTCAAGACCTTTGCCGCCGCCGACTATGCCGGCGTCATCCAGGCCTTCGCGGCAAGCCAGGTGGATCTCGCCTATATGAGCCCCGCCTCCTATGCGGCCGCCTGGGTCGAGAGCAAGGGCAACGTGATCCCGCTCCTGACCTCCCAGGAATCCGACGGCAGCACGTCCTATGTCGCCGTGCTCTATGTCCGCGCCGACAGCGGCATCACCTCCATCGAGCAGTTGAAGGGCAAGTCGCTCGCCTGGGCCGACCCCAACAGTGCTTCCGGCTACCTGATCCCACGCTCGGAATTCCGGGTGATGGGCATCGATCCCGAACCCGGCAAGTATTTCGGCCGCACCGGTTTCGCCGGCGGCCATGAGCAGGGCGTGATCGCGGTGTTGGGCAAGCAATACGACGCGGGCGTGACCTGGAGCTCGGGCGTGGGCGACGTCTCGCAGGGCTACACCCGCGGCATGTTGCGGGTGATGGTCGAGAAGAAGCTGCTGAACATGTCGGACATGCGCATCATCTGGAAATCCCGCCCCATCGAGAACGGCCCGCTGACGGTGCGCGCCGACACGCCGCAGGCCTTCCGCGACGACATGCTGGCCCTGCACCGGGCCATCCCCGTCGCCTACCCTGACATCTTCCACTCCATGGACATGGGCAGCGCCAAGGACTGGGTGCCGGTACGCCACGAGGACTATGCCGTCTTCATCGATCTGCTGAAGGCCGAGGCCAGCGAACGCCGCAAGCGATGACGGCGGCCTCGGCGGCCGAAAAGCCAGGCGCGCAACTGCGCCAGCCCTCGCCGGTCGTGGAGCAGATGCTGGGCGAGCTTGCTGGCCAGGCAAGGACACGTCGCACGGCCACGCTCTGCTACTCGGCCTTGGTCATCGCCTGTCTCGCCGTATCGGCCTGGATGTCCGATGTCAGCCCCGCCGCCCTGGCGCGCGGCCTGCCGCGTGTCGGCGCCTATTTCGAACAGCTGGTGCCACATCTGCAGGCATCTAACCTGTTCGGTGGGGTCAAGACCGAGGGCTCGCTGGGCTACTGGTTCTATCGGCTCGACAGCTGGGCCTGGCTGCTGTTGGAGACCAGCCAGATGGCACTGCTGGCCACGCTGATGGGCGGCATCGTGGCGTTCCTGGCCTCCTTCATCGCTGCCGCCAACCTGGCGCCTTCGCGTGGCGTCCATCTGCTCACACGCCGCACGCTGGAGCTGTTTCGCTGCGTGCCCGACATCGTCTATGCGCTGATCCTGGTCTGGGCCTTCGGCGTGGGGCCGATGGCCGGAATCTTCGCCATCGCGCTGCACACGGTGGGCGCGCTGGGCAAGCAGTTCGCCGAGGTGGACGAGAATATCGACATGGGCCCGTGGGAGGCCGTGCGCGCCACCGGCGGCACCTGGGCGCAGGCGGTGCGGTTCGCCGTGCTGCCGGCGGTGCTGCCGAACTTCCTTAGCTATTTCCTGCTTCGCTTTGAGATCAACGTGCGCGGCGCCACCGTCATCGGCTTCGTCGGCGCCGGAGGCATCGGGCAGGAGCTGTATCAGGTCATCAGCTCCAGCTATTACGAGGAGGTCAGCGCTATCATCGTGCTGATCGTGGTGACGGTCTCTTGCATCGACCTGGTCTCCGAGCGGCTGCGCAGCTTCGCGATGGGCGCAGCCTGATGGGCAAAATGCGATACCGCGCCGCGGTAACACCGGCTGACATCGAAGCCTGGCGCGTGCGGATACCGCGTGCCTTTGGCGCGCCGCCATGGGTGAAGCTGGCACGCGCCGCTGCCGCCGTGCTCGCGTCCGTCTGGCTTGTCACGGTGCTGCGCTGGTTCGACATCACGCCAGCCCGGATCTGGAGCGGATTGGATGGGTTGGGCAAGATCGTGCGGCTGATGATCCCGCCCAGCCCCGGCGAACAATGGCCGCAGATCCTGCACGGACTGGCCGAAAGCGTGGCGATGGCGTTCTTCGGCACTTTCGCCGCCATGATCGTGGCGGTGCCGCTGGGCTTCCTCGGCTCGCGCAACGTGGTCGTCAACACGCTGGCCCATTTCACTCTGCGCCGCGCGTTCGACGGGCTGCGCGGCATGGACCAACTGATCTGGGCGCTCGCCTTCGTGCGCGCCGTGGGACTCGGCCCTCTGGCGGGGGTCATGGCGATCTTCGCCGCCGAAGTCGCAGTGCTGGCCAAGCTGTTCGCCGAGACGATCGAGAATGCCGACCCGCGCCAGACCGACGCGATCAGCGCCGTCGGCGGCAACGGCGTGATGCGCGTGCGTTTCGGCCTGCTGCCGCAGGTGCTACCTATCATGATCGCGCAGTTCCTGTATCAGTTCGAAAGCAACGTCCGCTCGGCGTCCATCCTCGGCGTGGTCGGCGCCGGCGGCATCGGCCTGCAGATTGCCGAGCGGATCAAGGTCCGCTACTGGGATGAAGTGCTGTTCATCATCTTGCTGATCTTCGTAACCGTCGCGGTCATTGACACCATCTCATCGCGCGTGCGCGGCG
>JAYTHH010000462.1:0-8977 GCA_043732745.1 Rhodospirillales bacterium | reverse complement strand
TGGCGTCCCTTAGGGGATTCGAACCCCTGTTAGCGCCGTGAGAGGGCGCCGTCCTAGGCCTCTAGACGAAAGGGACATCCGGAGAGCGCGCTGTGTAGGACAACGCGCGACGAACATCAAGGGATCTTCGACAGCTTTGCGCGTGCGGCGTCCCGGGAGCCGGTGCGGCAGGCGTCGGAGCAATGGCGCACCTCGGCCCAGGTCTTTTCCCATTTCTTGCGCCAGGCGAACGGCCGGCCGCACGACGCGCAGGTCTTGCTGGGGAGATCTCCCTTGGCCCGCATCTTCGGCATCAGCGCGCCAGGCCAGTGCGGGCGATAATCTGGCCACTGCGGAGGTCAAACACCACGACGCGATCAGGACCGCCGCCTTGCAGCAGCAGCACCACGCGATCCCCGCTGGTGGAGATCTTTCCGATTCTTGTGCCTTCCGGTTCGTCAAGCAAAGCAGGGGCAGCGAGCTTCGGCACCGACAGGCGCTGGCTGAGGGTGATGCCAAGCACGGCCACGCCGGCCACAATCAGTAAACCCATCACGACCGTCATAATCTTTAACGCACGCATCCACAGGCCCCCTCATGGTTTTCAGCGGGCTTTGCTCTGCGCGCCCCGAACGGTATCTGTGGGCGATGTCATCCCAAAACCTCCCGGACACAACCCACCATAGCATTACGGCCACGCATGAGCACGAAGGGATGCGGCTGGATCGGTTTCTGGCGGAGGCGATCGCCGACATGTCGCGATCGCGGGTGAAGCAGTTCATCGAGGAAGGGCGCGTGCGGCGTGGGGCAGTTGTAGTGCGGCAGCCGGCCGAGGCGGTGCGGGCTGATGTCGTCTATATACTGCAGCCACCGGTGCCGGTTTCGGCCACGCCTGCGGCGCAGAGCATCCCGTTCGACATCTTGTTCGAGGACGACGACCTGATCGTGCTGGATAAGCCGGTCGGGCTGGTCGTGCACCCGGCGCCTGGCAACGAGGACGGCACGTTGGTGAATGCTCTACTGGCCCATTGCGGCGACACGTTGCCCGGCATCGGGGGCGAGCGTCGGCCGGGCATCGTGCATCGCCTCGACAAGGACACATCGGGCGTGATGGTGGTGGCAAAGACCGAATTGGCGCTTGCGGCGCTGTCAATCGCCTTTGCCAAGCGGGATCTGGACCGGGCCTATCTGGCGCTGTGCTGGGGCCTGCCTTCCCCGGCGGCGGGCGACATCGAAGGTGCCATCGGACGTGACCCGCGGGACCGCAAGCGGATGGCCGTGGTGGAGCGCGGCGGCAAGCTGGCGCTGACACATTACAGGATGCTGGGAGCCGCACAGGGGGCGGTGAGCTTGCTGGAGTGTCGGCTTGCCACCGGCCGCACGCACCAGATCCGGGTGCATCTGGCCACCGCCGGCCACCCCATCGTGGGCGACCCGGTTTATCTCCGCCGGGTGCCAGGGGCCGCTAAATCCCTGGATGTGGCGGACAGGGGGGCGCTGCTGGACTTTCCGCGCCAAGCGCTGCACGCGGCCCGGCTGGGGTTTCGCCACCCGCGCACAGGCACCCAACTGTCGTTCGAAACGGCACCGCCGGACGACATGAGAACCTTGCTGGATCGTCTCAATCTCTCGGGAAGTTAATCAAGACTTAATGAGTCCTGATTATTGACCTGGGACAGATTCTGCGTTACAAGATGCCCCGTGGAGCGGTCTCAGATGCGCCGTTCCACCACCGCCGTACCGAACGCTGCCATGACTGGGGCTTCGGTTTGGGACATCGGTGAATTTCGCATCGATCACCCGGCTCTGTGCCGGACCTTGCTTTTAGAAGCTGCGCCAATTGGGCAGTTTGAAAGAAGCAGACGAAAGGAACCTCCTGTGGTCTCTGCCGTCATCAATGTCGCTCCTGAGGGAAACCTCACTCGGTACCTGCAGGATATTCGCAAATTCCCGATGCTCACCTCGGAAGAAGAGTTGTCTCTGTCCAAACGCTGGCGCGACCACGAGGACATGCCGGCCGCACACAAGCTTGTCACGTCGCATCTTCGTCTCGTGGCAAAGATCGCCATGGGCTACCGCGGCTATGGGCTGCCGGTGGGCGAGCTGATCAGCGAAGGCAATGTCGGCATGATGCAGGCCGTCAAACGCTTCGACCCGGAGCGCGGCTTCCGTCTGGCCACATATGCGATGTGGTGGATCCGCGCCGCGATCCAGGAATATATCCTGCATAGCTGGTCCCTGGTGAAAATGGGCACCACCGCCGCTCAGAAAAAGCTGTTCTTCAACCTGCGCCGGCTGAAAGGCCAGATGCAGGCGATCGACGACGGCGATCTTCAACCGGAGCAGGTTGCTAAGATCGCCCATGCGCTGGCCGTGCCGGAGCAGGACGTGGTGAGCATGAACCGCCGCCTTTCGGCGCCCGATCACAGCCTGAACGCCCCGGTGCGGGCGGACAGTGAGGGTGAGTGGCAGGATTGGTTGGTCGATGACAGCGACAGCCAGGAAACCTTGATCGCCGAGCATGAAGAGCTCAGCGGCCGCAAGGCGCTGTTGAACGGGGCACTGGCCTCGCTGAACGAGCGGGAGCGGCACATCCTCATCGAGCGGCGCCTGAAGGACAATCCTACCACTCTGGAGGATCTGTCCCAGCAGTACAATATCTCCCGCGAGCGGGTGCGACAGATTGAGGTGCGGGCGTTCGAAAAGCTGCAGAAGGCGATGCATACCCAGGTGGCCGAACAGCGTCGGGCGGCCCGAGTCCCTGCCTAATATTGTCGTCGTCTGATATTGAGGAAGGGCCGGGTTGATCCCCGGCCTTTTTCTGTTGGTGGGCCATAGGTCGGGCGACTGCCGACAGATAACGGTGTCGTCGGGCGTTGCCGGATCTACGGGGTGTCGCCCCATTCCTGCAGCAGATCCGCTTTTCTATTGGCGAATATTTTGATCTGGGCTTGGGTCTGGACTTCGGCCCAGGTGCAGATCAGCAGCGGCAGAAGTTGCGTCAGCAGCCAGCCTCCAGCCTGGGCGGCCCAGGCGATGGCCAAAATTCGTACATCGGCGGCGAGTGCGATGGCGGCGCCAAGGCGGTGGCCGGCATGCCACAGCGTGTCGAACGGAGCGCAGGCGGCGGTGAGGCCGAATAGTAATACTACCCGCGCGGTGGGTCGTCCCGGCTGACTGTCAGCGATCCACGCCATCGCGGTCGGCAGCAGCAGCATTGCGCCAAGGACGGCGCTTGCGGGCGCAAAGCTGATGGCCAGCGTGGCAGCCAGACCTGCCAGCCAGAGCCTCGACCCAGCTGGACGCCGCGCACTGGCCTTGGCGGCAGATGCCCCACGCGGTCTCACAGCAGCACCGTGACGACAGCAGCCGTTGCCAGCGCCATCATGCCGATACCGGCGGCGATCTCGTTTCCGGTGGTGCGGGCCATGGCGGCACGATCAGTCCCGGCCGCCTGCAGCCTTTCAGTCTCGCCGTCGATGTGTCGGAGTTCAAGGGTGGCCAACGTGCAATCCCGTGCGTCGGCGACGTGCGCCTGGGTGTCGGACAGCACGGCAAGCATGGCGGCCAGGGCACCACTGCCGACGGCCTGCTGCAGAGCCGCCTCCCGCTCCGACCGGGCGGTACGGCCGCGCCATTGCAACAGGGCGGCGCGAGCCGGGTGCAACGCCACGGCGGCTATTTTTGGCCAGCGTCTGGCCGGGTCCTGCTCGCAGATCCGCTCCAGCACGCGCAGCTGGGCGAGGCCGCGATGGCCTGGCGGGTCGATGTCCGGATCTTCGTCCCGGGCCAGGATCACAAGATCGCTGTCCATGCGGCCGCTATAGCGGGCCGCGATGAAGGCCGCGATATCGGCATCGATGAGGAAATCGACGGTTCCGGACGCGGCGCGTTCGAGCGCAGGCATCAATTCGTGCAGGCGCAGTACCGCACCGTGGAAAATCGGTTTCGCGCGGCAGGCGAGCAGCGGGTTGAGCGTGTAGGCCAGTCGCAGCATGCCGCCGGCCCAGCCACCCACGCGCAGGACGGCTCGCTGCTGGCGGCAATCCAGCCGCAGTATGGCCATGTCCATGCGCGCCGAGTGGGATTCTCCCCAGATGGCGCAGGCTTCCTCATTGATCATGACCTGCAGTTGGTCCAGGTGCTGGGCATCGAGCGGGTTTGCGCTCAGCAGCGCGCAGAGCGGGCCGATCCCGTCCGGAAACAGCGCCAGGCCGTGCCAGCACATCGGTGCAAGCGGGTCGAGCAGGGCGATGGTCCGCATCAGCCGAATGGCATCCGCCTGGGCGGGACCTGTGATCGGATCGTCCGCCTGGCCACGCACAATCTCATCGACCCTGGCGGCGAGCACGGGTTCGCCCAGTGTGCGCCGCAGCCAGAGATCGATACCGTTGGACCGCAGCAGGCTGACGGCCGATTTCGGTGCGCGTGACAGCGCGTAGGCGAGGTTTCGTGCGTCCCACGCCGCCACGCCACCGATGTCGATCGGGCGTTGCGCCCTGGACGCCGGGCGGATGGCAATCCTGCGCGCCCGAGCGGTCGACGGATTGGCTAGCACTGCCGGCTGCGGTCGGTGCTCCGGATCTTCGGCCAGCATGAGGCGCAGCAGATCGGTCATGCTGGGCGCAAGCCGCAGGTCGCCGGCGAGGGCGGCGAAGCTGCCGCGTTCCAGCTTGCGGCGGATGATCGTCTCGTCGTCGGCGTCTGCCATCGGCAGCATGCCGCCGATAAGCGCGATCAGCACGACGCCCAAGGAATAGACGTCATCCGCGATCGATCCGTCACCCCGCCCGGCGGGGTGGCACTGGGCGCTGTAAGGCGGTTCGAACACGCAGGGCTGCAGCATCGCGGGCGGTGCTGCCCAGGCGCCGCCAAGGGTCGCGGCATAATGGTCCCGCCCGCGGAAAATGTTGTTGGGCCGAATGGCGCGATGGGTCATCCCGGATGCATGCAGCTGTGCCAGCGCCTGCGCCAGCGGCCGCAGCACACAGTCCAGCAGATCCCGCTCACTCCAAAGCGGGTGCGATTGCGGCGGCTTGTGGCTTGGCCAGAGCGGTGGGCCCGGGGGTTTCGGCATCACCACGAAGCAGGCATGCACCCCCTGCCCCGCCGGCGCACGGCCATGGGCGATCGGCAGCAGCAGATCTTCGATGGCCAGGCTCGCGAGCGCGTTGATCGGCAACGGTCGCGCCGGTGTATGCGATGCGGCCTGTACAGCCATCAGGTCCCGACGCCCGTGACGGTGATCGGTCACGGCGAAGCAAGGCTGTCCGGCGCCGAAATCCGGCAAATTCTGGCCGATCTCCACGCCGTAAATTCCGCCGATTAACCCTTCATCGAAGGCGGATCTGGCATCTTGGGGGTGTGGAAGGGCCATTTTGCGCCGGACGATGTGTCCATTGAAAATGGCATGAGAGCATGAACCAAACGCTAACGTCTGCGTCTTGGTTGTCGGCCGCTGCCCGGCTTACGGGGTGAGGATTGGGGGGATACGGGCCAGGGCGTCCTGCATGTGCTGGAAACGGCCGATCGTGGTGCCGCGCGGGGCATGCCACAGGGTGAACCCTTCGGCATCGCAGCCGATGCCCCAGGCTGACCAGGCGCTATCACGCGGGTAGATCAGCAGGAACTCGCCGCCAAGGGCGCCGTCGATTTCCGCCGCCGGCTCGAACGCAAGGCGCGTGTAACCCAGCTCGCGGCCGGATTCGGCCCAGCGATGCGCTGTCATGCGGTCGATGATGGAGAAGCGATGCGTCTGTGCGTCCGACCGGATGCGTCTGGCCGAAGCGAAATCCACCACTGTCGATCGCGGCGGCTGGGCCGTGAACTGGGCTTGCTGTCCGAGCCTGTCTGCGCTGGTGGGCATCAATATCTCCTGAAAATCGATCGATCACAATCTGGCGGCCGGGATGAAAACAACCGTTAATGTTCTGTTGTTTTCCGCGAAGTCTAAACTGAATCCGCCCGGAAATTCATTTCGGAATATAAACATATAGACGGCTTCGCAACGTCACGGCGGGAAGATGCACCATCTTTCATCTGGATGAAAGTTCATCTTTGCTGTTTTCCTAATCAGCCTTCGAATGGGTCGCGCATCATGATGGTGTCGTCACGCTCCGGTCCGGTGGTGAGGATCGTCACCGGCGCCTCGATCAGTTCCTCGATGCGGCGGACGTATTTCACCGCATCGGCCGGCAGGTCGGCATAGCTGCGGGCGCCGCGGGTGGTGCCGGTCCAGCCGGGCAAGGTTTCGTAAATCGGCAAGGCGGCGGCCTGGGCGCGCATGGCGGCCGGCAGACGCGGGCTGTATTCGCCGTTGATGGTGTAGCCGGTGCAGATCTTGAGTTCTGGCAGACCGTCGAGCACGTCGATCTTGGTCATCACGATGCCTTGAATGCCGCCCACCTTGATGGCCTGGCGGACCAAAGCCGCGTCGAACCAGCCGCAACGGCGCGGCCGTCCGGTCACGGTGCCGAACTCGAAGCCGCGTTCACCGAGCAGGCGGCCGGTGACGTCGTGCAGTTCGCTGGGGAACGGGCCGGAGCCGACGCGGGTGCAGTAGGCCTTGGCGATACCAAGCACAAAGCCGAGGGCCGACGGCGCCATGCCGGAGCCGGACGCCGCGGTGGCGGCCACGGTGTTGGAGCTGGTGACGTAGGGATAGGTGCCGTGATCGACGTCCAGCATCACCGCTTGCGCGCCTTCGAACAGAATGCGCTTGCCGGTCCGCCGCGCCTCGTCCAGCCGTTCCCAGACCGGTTCGGCGTATGGCAGGATCTGCGGCGCCCAGGCCAGGAGTTGGTCGAGCAGAACCTGCTTGTCGAAGGTGGCCGCACCCAGGCCGGCGAGCAGCGTGTTGTGGTGCAGCAGCAGCTCGTCCAGCTTTTCCGCCAGAGTCTCGGGCTCGGCGAGATCACACACACGGATGGCGCGACGGGCGACCTTGTCCTCATAGGCGGGGCCGATGCCGCGGCCGGTGGTGCCGATCTTCTTCTCACCGCGCGCAGCCTCACGCGCACGGTCGATGGCGGCGTGCAGCGGCAGGATCAGGATGGCGTTCTCGGCCACGCGCAGCGTCTCGGGTGTGACGACCAGGCCCTGGGCGCGAACACGAGCGATTTCGGCCAGCAGCGCCTCGGGGTCCACCACCACACCGTTGCCGATGATGCCAAGCTTGCCGCGCACCAGGCCGCTGGGCAGCAGCGACAGCTTGTAGGTCTGATTGCCTACGACCAGCGTGTGACCGGCGTTGTGGCCGCCCTGGAAGCGCACCACGATATCGGCACGGCTGGCGAGCCAGTCCACCACCTTGCCCTTGCCTTCATCACCCCATTGGGCGCCGATGACGGTCACATTGGCCATACGTTTCTACTCCGCTGCGAGGGCTGTAAGACGCCCTTCGATCAAGACATGGGTGCAGCCGAGGCGCTTGGCCTCGGCAAGATTGTTCCCGACATCGGCGAGGCCGGCCACGGTGGCGTAGCCCTCGGCGCGCAAAGCCCGGCCGTCAAAACCTTGCGGCACGAACACGCGGCGACGCGCCTCTCGGGCGGGCGCGGCGCGCAGCACGGCGTCAGGGTAGATGGTCAGGCCCGTCGCCGCCTCATCGTCGCCGCAGATATAGCGGCCACCGCGGCCGAGCTCCTCGTGGCAGTCGGGCGCGTAGACGGTCATGCAGACGCCGGTGTGGTATTTCAGGCCGCGAAACTCGATCGGATCGACCGTGAGTTTGAGATATGGGGCGCGGGCCTGGATGGCGGAAACGGTCGCGGCCAGACGCTGCGCCAAAGCGCGAGCGCGGGGCGGTAGATCGGCAGCGGCCAGCGCTTCCAGGGCGCGTTTGGCGGGGCCGGCAGCGAGCAGCAGGTCGGTCAGGGTTCGGGCCAGGACCCCGCCATGCTCGGCCACGCCGGCTGCGTCCTTGCGATCGAGCGCGCGGCCCAGCGCGGTGCGCTGCGGCCCCTCGACGCCGCTTTCCTCCAGCAGCACCGGCACCAGCGGCGGCATCGTAAGGTCGAAGCTAAGCGCCGTCAGGCCGAGCGCCGCCAGCGCCTCGGCTCCGACCACCACCACTTCGGCGTCGGCCGCGGGGCTGTCGGGGCCGATCAGCTCGATGCCGGCCTGCGGCACCTGGCGATCGGGGTCGAGCTGGGTGCCGCGCACGCGCAGGCACTGGCCGGAATAGGAAAGCCGAAGCGGACGCGGGGCGCGCGCCAGACGGGTGACGGCGATGCGGGCGACCTGCGGAGTCATGTCGGCGCGGATGGCCATCATGCGATGCGTGTCGGGGTCCATGAGGCGAAAAACCTGGTCGGCCATGGCAGCCCCAGTGGCGGCCAGCAGGCTGTCCTCGAATTCGAGCAGAGGCGGCTTGACGCGCTGATAGCCATGGCCGGCGAAGTGATCCATCACCGCCTCGACCGCCGACGCCTCGGTCTCGGCATCGGGGGGCAGAAGGTCGCGAAGCCCTGCGGGCAAAAGGGCCGGGTTGGGTGGCATGTCTTCGGTCATCGGTCCGCCAGATGGGGGCTTTCGGGGGTTCTGCGCGCAGGCCTATAGCACCCAAGGCTTCAGGGACAAACCTGGCATCGACCTATTCTGCCGGCCGGGGGACCGCCGAACTGGGCTTGTCCGACTCGAACAGCAAGGCCAGCTCCGCCGCTGATTGGTGGCGGTGCCGACCACGATCAGCAACGCGGTGGCGGTGAACACCTCCTGGGTGCGGGCGCAGCCGATGGCGCGGAACACCAGCGGCAGCACGAAGCGGCCGCCGAGCAGGATCACGGCGATCGCGCCGGCGGCGCGGGCCACGTCCATCCACGGCACGTGTTCCACCATTTCACGTGCCAGTGCGGCACCACCGCCGAGCAGCGGGACCAGCGCCACCAATGGGATGAACGCGAGATCCTGGAACAGCAGGACGGCGAAACCGTCGCGTCCGGCCGGCACGCCGAGCAGGTCGCGCTCGGCCAGCAGCGGCAGCACGATGGCGGTGGAC
>JAYTHH010000461.1:0-2703 GCA_043732745.1 Rhodospirillales bacterium | reverse complement strand
GCAATCTGCTCTCGTGCGCTGTCGGTCCTCGCAGTGATCGACACCGGCACCCGCCGGGCCGTGGCGCTGGAGCCCGCCTGGAAAGCCGATTTTGAAATGTGGCTCGACCCTGAATTCACCTGATTGTCAGGCTGCTTCCAACTTGCGGATGCCGGACACGTCGACCTCGCGCTCGGCCGCCGAGCAGCGCACCCAGGCGCACGGCCAAGGCTGCCGACACATTGAAATCCTCCATCGCCGGGCCGCCATTATGGCCGCTGGAAGGAGGCATGATCCCTCCGCCGTTCAGTCACGTCCCTTTAACGACGCATTGGTTTCGTGTGCGAGATTTTCCATGACAGCCTTCCGGCCATGGCAGCGCGCACCGGCTTCTCCGAACAGACCAGCCTGCTGGACACCCCGCCCTCACCCATGAGTGCCGAGGGCCACCGCCAGCGCCTGCGCGTACGCCTGCTCACCGCAGGGCCGGACGCGCTGGCCGATCATGAACTGCTCGAACTTGTGCTGTTCCTGGCCCTGCCGCGCCGCGACACCAAGCCCATCGCCCGCGCCTTGCTCACCCGCTTCGGCAGCTACGCCGGCGCCATCGCTGCTCCATTGCGCGATCTCCGTTGCGTCAAAGGCGTGGGCGAGGCCGGCGCCGCCGCGCTCAAGACCGTCCAGGCCGCAGCCCTGCGCCTCGCCCGCGCCGAGGTGATGGACCAGCCGGTGCTGGCCAACTGGGACCGGCTGATGGACTACCTCAACGCCGTCATGGCGCGCGAACGCATCGAACAGTTCCGCGTGCTGTATCTGGACGCCCGCAACCGCCTGCTGGCGGACGAGCCCCAAGGCACCGGCACCGTCAACCACACGCCGGTCTATCCCCGCGAAATCGTCCGCCGCGCCCTGGAATGGCACTCCACCGCCATCATCCTGGTGCACAACCATCCCAGCGGCGACCCCACGCCCTCCCGCGCAGACATCGACATGACCGCCGAAATCAAGGCCGCCGCGTCCTCGCTGTCCATCGTGCTGCACGACCACGTCATCGTCGGCAACGGGTGCTGGCTCAGTTTCCGACGTGAAGGACTTCTCTGAGCCACGGCCAACGCTCCCAAACGTCGTGCCCACCCTCCCAGATCAGCTTCAGCGCGATATAAAGCACGATCAGCAGACCGACCCAGGCGATCCAGCGGTGCTTCTCCAGCAGCTTCGCAATGAAGCTGGCAGCCAGCCCCATCAGCACCACCGAGAACGCCAGGCCCACCACCAGGACCCAGGTATGCCCGTTGGCGGCACCGGCCACGGCCAGCACGTTGTCCAGGCTCATGGACAGATCGGCCAACACGATCTGCATCATCGCCTGCGCCATCGTCTTTGGCTCGGCCGCGGCCGTGGCGTGCTCTCCGGCGCTGCGCAACTCGCGATACATCTTGTAGCCGACCCACAGCAGCAGAATGCCACCGGCGAGCAGCAGCCCCACCACCGCCAGCAACTGAAGCGTCACCGCACCCAGCGCGATCCGCAAAATGGTGGCCAGCGTGATGCCTACCAGGATCGCCGGCCGCTTCTGATGCGCCGGCAGCCCCGCAACCGCCAGCCCCACCACTACGGCGTTGTCGCCAGCCAGGGTGATATCCACCAGCAGCACCTGCAGCAGGGAAGACAATTCTTGCATAAAGGCGGGGTCGAACATTCGCACTCCTGAGTTGCGAGACGTCAGTTGCGGGCCTACGAGGGGGATGAAGCACAAGACCGAGGTTGATAAAAATGGTTCCGCGCTATAGCCGCCCCGAGATGACCGCCATCTGGGCTGCCGAAAACCGGTTCAAGATCTGGTTCGAGATCGAGGCCCTTGCCGCCGAGGGCATGGCCCGCCTGGGGGAGATCCCCGCCGAGGCCGCCGCCACCATCCGCACCCGCGGCGACGCCAAGGTGGCCCATATTTCCCAAACCGACCTCGACCGCATCGACGCCATCGAGCGCGAGACCCGCCACGACGTCATCGCCTTCCTCACCTGGCTGGCGGAAGGGATCGGCGAGGACAGTCGCTTCGTCCATCTCGGGATGACCAGCTCGGATGTGCTGGACACCTGCCTGTCCGTGCAGCTCACCCAGGCTGCCGACATCCTGATTGCCGATGTGGACGCCGTATTGGCAGCCTTGAAGGCGCGCGCGTTCGAATTCAAGCACACCCCCACGATCGGCCGGAGCCACGGCATTCATGCAGAGCCTACCAGCTTCGGATTGAAACTGGCCGGTCATTACGCCGAATTCAGCCGAAACCGTGCGCGCCTGGTCACCGCCCGCGCCGAAATCGCAGTCTGCGCCATCAGCGGCGCCGTCGGCACCTTCGCCCACGTGGACCCCAAGGTTGAGGAATTCGTGGCCGCCCGCCTCGGCCTCGCCACCGAGCCGGTGTCCACCCAGGTCATCCCACGCGACCGCCACGCCGCGTTCTTCTGTGCACTTGCTGTGGTGGCATCCGGCGTCGAGCGCCTAGCGACGGAAGTTCGCCACCTACAGCGCAGCGAAGTGCGCGAGGCGGAGGAGTTCTTCCACGCCGGCCAAAAAGGCAGCTCGGCGATGCCGCACAAGCGCAATCCGGTGCTCTCAGAAAACCTCACCGGCCTCGCCCGCACCGTCCGCTCCGCCGTGACCCCGGCCTTGGAGAACGTGGCACTGTGGCACGAGCGGGATATCAGCCATTCCAGCGTGGAA
>JAYTHH010000460.1:0-2704 GCA_043732745.1 Rhodospirillales bacterium | reverse complement strand
GCACCGTAGCGCTTGCGTGTCACTTTTCCCATCGTGTCCCGTCTCTCATGCAGGCGGGAATAGCTTATCACCCTGTCCGAATTTCCGGGGCCACCTCTCAATCACGCTGTGGCGCAGGACCGGACAGCGTAATACGCGGTCAGGTTCGCCATCGAAGGGACCAATGACGAAGTCGGCGAGATATTGCGACATAAGGGTGTCCATACCCACGGCTTGCCGACATACGACGATCTTCCGGGATTCCTCTTCAGGATCTGTCAGAACGCCCGGGCACTCCGCAAGCAGTGACGGATAGCGCCGGACTCTCCGAGTCGAACTATGGAGAGGTTGGCTTCCGCGGCGGGATTCGAACCCACGACCCCAGGATTCATACCACTTCGACTTTCGCCGCCGCCCCTGCCAGGGACGTTCGTGGTCTGGACTGTCCCTTCACCATGGGCCGAAGCCTTTAGGTGTCGCCCTACCAGTCTCTACACCTTCCGGGCAGTTTCCCGCCTGGCTTGGCTCGGGATTGGCAGCGGGCCGAGCAGCCCGCAGCTTTCCCCGAATTTGAGCGAATCCGCCGCGGCGTTTCCGACCGCAACGCCCCATTTATCAAGAGGAATCCTGTGCTCTATCCTCTGAGCTACGCGGAAATACACATTTAGCCCTTCGCATGGTAAGCTTAGCATTGTCCAGGAGCGTGGCGATAGAGGCTGCCCAACAGTGGTAACCCTACCACAGCGATCCATCTCCTTAACCCCGGCCTTTGATGAGACTGGTAGGGTGGTCGCTTATAAAAGCCACTCTATCCTGCTGAGCTACGCGGACGTATTAGAACGTCTGTAGCAGAGGCTAGTCCTTACAGCCAAAAGCACCGATGGCGGCGGCCCTCCCGGGTTTGGTAAGCTTACCACACCATGGGTGCCTAGTAAGCCATTGGGAAAAATAACGAAATACATACATGGTAGGCTTGGTGGGGTCTACATACCACCCCCTCTGATCTACGCGGACTTCGCGTGCAGATGTAAGCCGACCTTAATCTCACCGACAATCTGTCGCACCTCGAAGCCTATGCCTCCCTTCGACAGCGGACTGGTAGCCCTACCGATCGCTAAAACCCAATGAAACCGGGCCAAACTACATACATGGTAGGATGGTTGGGTCTACTTCACGCTCTATCTGGCTGAGCTACGGAGACATCTGCCGCTCCTATAGCAAGTTCGCGTCCGCCCGTCAGGCAGGTTTTCACCGACACCCCCAACGCACCCCTGTCATACATGGTCGCGCGGGAAAGCTCTGTTCCAGTTTCGCTCGAACACGGGCGTCCCCCCTCGAACGCCTCCAATCGCGCCGTGAGCACGGAGGTATCCCGCGTGGCGGTCATGCGACACCATGCCGCCGTGCTGGTGCGCCTGCCGTCGCGGCCGAGCGTGGTGGTGAAGGTGAATTCCTGGCGTGCCGTCAGCGAATCATGCGCGTTGATGCTGAATTCCAGCAACCATGTGGCGTCATACGCGATGTCCAGCAACAGATACGGCGCCCCGGCTATCTCGATGTCGTGGTCAAGCAGCGCGGTGTCGAAGCAACAGGCCGGTGCGTCGTCGGCGCGCTGGCCGTCTGATAGATCGGGGCTGAGCCCGGACGAGTGCTGGTAGCCGGCGGTCAGGCCCAGGGTCTGCAAGCCGCTAGTGGCATGTTGCGCAGCGCGGTGCCGTCCCGCCGCCGATACGGCAGATAGTCCAGCACGGCCAGTAGCGGATCGGCCTCGGCATCCACCGGTAGCCAGATGCGCGCTGCGAGACGGCATCCATCCGGCATCGGAACTCACTGTGTCATGATCTCCCGGATCGGCCGCGAAAACGTCGATGCGGTGCGCCTCGCTACCGCAGCCGTGGCCTTGTGTCTGGCCGTGAATGCGCCTCCACCAGGGCGCACAGCCCGGCCAGAATGGCGGCGGGCGAGGGCGGGCAGCCGCGGATCACCAGGTCCACCGGCAACGCGGCATCGATGCCGCCCAAGATTGCCGGGCTGCCTTTGAACACGCCGCCATCGATGGCGCAGTCGCCGATCGCCACCACCCATTTCGGATCGGGTGTCGCCTGCCAGGTACGGATCAGCGCATCGTGCATGTTGCGGGTGACGGGGCCGGTGACCAGCAGGATGTCGGCGTGGCGGGGGCTGGCGACGAAGCGCAGGCCGAAGCGTTCGAGGTCGTATACCACGCTGCCGATCATCTGGATTTCCAGCTCGCAGCCGTTGCAACTGCCGCTGTCAACCTCGCGGATGGCAAGCGAGCGGCCGAGTTTGCGCAGGGAGGTTGCCTTGAGCCGCGCCGCCAGCTCGGCGATGTCGGCCTGATCCGGCGGCGCCAGCGCCACGGTGGCAGGGCCGGCGCGCAGGGCGCGAAGCAGCGCGTTCCATGCCATCTAGTTTGGCGCCATCTACAGGTCCACCCCGGAATACGAACAGTTGAAGCTTTTGTTGCACAGGGGAAAATCGGCCACGATGTTGCCCTCGATCGCCGCCTGCAGCAGCGGCCATTGCCGCCAGCTCGGGTCGCACAGGAAGGCGTGCGCGATCAGGCCGCCTTCCAGGCGCAGCCAGTGCCAGATGTCGCCGCGAAAGCCTTCGGCCCAGCCGATGCCCTCGGCCGACACGATGGGCAACGTCAGCGCGATGGGGCCGGCGGGAATCTCGTCCAGCAGCAGGCGCAGCAGGCGCG
>JAYTHH010000459.1:0-9028 GCA_043732745.1 Rhodospirillales bacterium | reverse complement strand
AACCGGTCAAGTAGTACGGATGAAACCGGATGAGGATCGACAACTGACGCAACGGCGCTGGGCACGGTGCTGGATGCCAGATAATCTATCCGGTCAAGGGCCTGCTCCAGCCTCGCCAATTCAGTCGCTAGATCATCCGGGTCTGGCTCAATCGTCATGCTCATGCCGCACACCCCCGAAGGCTGGTTCAACGAGGTCCATGGTCCGACGTCAAGCATGAACCAGCCTGCGCCCAAGCCGCAAGCCGCAGTTTCAGCGGGATATCGGGCAATCGTGGTCCACGGTCGCGCGCAGGCATGCCTTGTGCTTCGACAAGGCGCCCCGGTGGCGTTGATCTCGGCCGCGGGCGCGGCGTCCCTGGGCGGCCCGGGTTGGTGGCGCGCGCTGGTCGACGACGTCTGCAGGGCGTGTCCGAACACGCCCTGCATCGACATTCTCGACTGTGCCGATGCGCCAGGGCTTGCCATGGCCGCACTCCGGCTGGGCCAGCGCCATCTGATCCTGTGGCCTGATTGCCCGGCGTTCGAAGCCGTCAGATCGGCGGCGGCCAGCATCGGCGCCATGGTTTATAGCGTCCGCCCCTCGGCACTCGACATGGCCGACCGCCAGGCCATGCGGCAACTTGCAGAATATCTGCGTCCAAAAATTCCGGGGGCGCCGCCGGATCGTGACAGCGCCAGCCCAACGCGCTAGACGCCGCATCATCGAATAAGTGCCTGCCAACAGAGGACGCGCGCCATGCAGCTGACACCGGAAGTCAAGAAGATCCTGGGCTACTACGAGAGCGACAACCCCGGCACGAAGACCAACCTGGCCCGCATCCTCATGCAGGGCAAACTGGGCGGCACCGGCAAGCTTGTCATTCTCCCCGTCGACCAGGGCTTCGAACATGGCCCGGCACGCAGCTTCGCACCGAATCCGGCCGCCTATGACCCGCATTACCATTTTCAACTCGCGCTCGATGCCGGCCTGTCCGCCTATGCCGCGCCTTTGGGCATGATCGAGGCAGCCGCCGCCTCGTTCGCCGGCAGCGTCCCCACCATCCTGAAGCTGAACTCGTCGAACTCGCTCGCTACGCTGAAGGACCAGGCCGTCACCGGCACCGTGTCCGACGCGCTGCGCCTGGGCTGCTCGGCGATCGGCTTCACCATCTACCCCGGCAGCGAATACGCCTTCGAGCAGATGGAAGAGCTGCGCGAGCTCTCTGAAGAGGCCAAGGCCGCCGGTCTCGTGGTGGTCCTGTGGAGCTATCCGCGCGGACCCATGTTAGATAAGGCCGCAGAGACGGCGTTCGACATCTGCGCCTATGCCGCCCATATGGCAGCGCTCTGCGGTGCCCACATCATCAAGGTGAAGCCGCCGACCGCGCATATCGGCCTCGAAGCCGCACGCAAATCCTATGAGTCGATCGACGGCTCGACCATGGCCGCCCGCGTGAAGCATGTGGTGCAGTCCTGCTTTGCCGGCCGCCGCATCGTGGTGTTCTCCGGCGGCGAGTCGAAGGGCCTGGACGGTCTTTACGAAGAGGTCCGTGGCCTGCGCGACGGTGGCGCCAACGGCTCGATCATCGGCCGCAACACGTTCCAGCGCCCGCGCGCAGAAGCGCTGGCGATGCTGCAGACCATCATCGACATCTATCTGAACAAGGCCTGAGCCGCGTGAGCGGATCGAAGGCAGCAGGTTGCAGGCTCTACCTCGTCACGCCTCCCGCCCTCGATCCGCAGGCTTTTTCCGATCGCCTGGCCGAAGCGCTGGACGCAGGTGACGTCGCCTGCGTCCAGCTCCGCCTGAAGGACGTCTCCGACGACGCCCTGCGTCGTGCCATCGATATCCTGCGCCCGTTGGTGCAGTCCCGCGACGTGTCGTTCCTGATCAACGACCGCCCCGATCTGGCTGTGGCGCACGGCTGCGACGGCGCGCATGTGGGCCAGGATGACACGGACGCGGCGTCCGCCCGCAAGATCCTGGGTGATCTCACGTTGGGCGTGACCTGCCACAACAGCCGCGAAATGGCGTTCGACGCCGGTGAGGCCGGCGCGGATTATGTCGCCTTTGGCGCGTTCTTCCCCACCACGACCAAGGACGCCCCCATCCGCGCGGAGCCAGACATCCTGCAATGGTGGTCCGACCTGATGGAGCTGCCCTGCGTGGCGATCGGCGGCATCAACGCTGAAAACTGCGGCCCGCTGGTCCGCGCCGGCGCGGATTTCCTGGCTGTGGTGGGCGCAGTATGGAACCACCCAGACGGCCCGGCCGCCGGCGTCCGCGCCATGAACGCCGCCATCAAAGCCCACGCTCCCGCTTGATGTGATCCCACGCGGCATTGATGCGCGCCACCTTCTCGCTTGCCTTGGCCACCATTTCCGGCCGCAGCCCGCGGCTGGCCAACATGTCCGGATGGTTTTCGCGCATCAGGGATTTCCAGGTGGTGCGCAGCTTCTCGGGCGAGGCGGTGCGGGACAGCCCCATCACGGCGTACGGATCTTCCTCCGCCTCACGGCCCACGCGCCCCGGCGTGGCGCCGCTGGCCCGGTCCCAGGCGGCCCGGCCAAGGCTCAAGGCGCGGCCGATCTGCGCCAGAAAATCACGCTCACAGATATTAATCGGTCCATCAGACAGCGCGATCGCGAACAACGCCGTCAGCACGTCCTCCAGAATGCCGGGGCTGTCGGCAAAAGCTTCCCCCAGCCGCGTGGCATAGGCCACCGGATCTTCCAAGCTTTCCCGCGCCTGGTCGAACAACTGGCCGATATCGCGCACGGCCTCTGGCGGAATGCGGAAGGACCGCTTGAAGGCATCGATCTCAGTGCGGTTGACAGGCCCGTCCACCTTTGCGGTCTTGGCGGCAAGCACCACGACGGCGATGGCAAACAACTGATCGCGCCGGCCAGGCAGGAAGCTCGGCGGCGCGCCAAAATTGGGCGTGAACGTGCCGAATCGCGGGAAGCCACCCGTGGTCTGGCCGGACATGCCAGTTTCAGCTGCGTGGCCGAACGCGGCGCCCATCATGGCGCCGAACGGGCCGCCCATGGCGAAGCCAGCCATTCCACCGAGGATTTTGCCCCACAAATTCGTCGGCCCCACTCAATCTCGTTGAACGCTTTGATATCATGGCACGCTGCGTTGCCGCAAAATATCGCCCAAACTTAACGCCATACGGGCTCAGATGTTGCGCCACCGCCCGACATGCGATCATGTCCCGCGTACAAGGAGACGGGCGATATGAGCGGGGCGATATGAGCGGCTTGTGGCAATTCTGGATCGATCGCGGCGGCACCTTCACCGATATCGTCGCCCGCGACCCGCAAGGCCGGCTTTCCACCCACAAACTGCTGAGCGAAAACCCCGGCCGCTACGCCGATGCCGCCATCGCCGGCATCAAGCGGGCCTTGGGTGTGCCGCCCGATGCGCCGGTGCCGCCCGGCATGATCGAGGCGGTGAAGATGGGCACCACCGTTGCCACCAACGCCCTGCTGGAACGCGCCGGCGAGCGGGTGCTGCTGATCGTGGGCCGCGGCTTCGCCGACGCGCTGCGCATCGGCAACCAGGCCCGGCCGCGACTGTTCGACCTCAAGATCACCCTGCCCACCCTGCTGTATGAGGAAGTGGTGGAGATCGGCGGGCGGGTGGACGTGCACGGACGCGAAATCGAACCTCTCGACGAGCCCGCCGCCATCGCAGCCTTCACCCAAGCCCGGCAGAAAGGCATCGCCGCGGTAGCGATCGTGCTGATGCATGCCTGGAAGTATCCCGCCCACGAGCAGCGCCTGGCCGAGCTGGCGCGCGATGCCGGCTTCACCCAAATTTCCACCAGCAACGCCACCTCCCCCATGCTGCGCCTGGTCCCGCGCGGCGACACCACGGTGGTGGATGCCTATCTCTCGCCCATTCTGCGGCGCTATGTCGACCAGGTGGCCGCCGAGCTGTCCGGCGTGAAGCTGTATTTCATGCAGTCCAACGGCGGATTGACCGAGGCGTCCAGCTTCCAGGGCAAGGACGCCATCCTGTCCGGCCCCGCCGGCGGTATCGTGGGGGCAGCGCGCACCGCCGCCATGGCGGGCCTGGATCACGTGATCGGTTTCGACATGGGCGGCACCTCCACCGACGTGGCGCTGTATGCTGGAAGGTTCGAACGCACCTTCGAGACCGTGGTGGCCGGCGTGCGGATGCGCGCGCCAATGATGGCGATCAACACCGTGGCGGCCGGCGGCGGTTCCATCCTGCATTTCGATGGCGCCCGCTATCGGGTGGGGCCCGACAGCGCCGGCGCCAATCCCGGCCCTGCCAGCTATCGGCGCGGCGGCCCACTGGCCGTGACCGACGCCAACGTCGCCACTGGCAAGATCCAGCCGCGCCATTTTCCATCGATCTTCGGCCCGAACGGCGACGCGCCGCTCGACGCCGAAGTGGTGGCCACGCGCTTCGCGGCGCTGGCGGCGGAGATCTCGGCCGCGACGGGAACCGAGCAGGACCCCCGCCAGGTCGCCGAAGGCTTTCTGCGCGTGGCGGTGGCGAACATGGCCAACGCCATCAAGCAGGTCTCTGTGCAGAAGGGCCACGACGCCACCAAATTCGCGCTGGCCTGCTTCGGCGGTGCCGGCGGCCAGCATGCCTGCCTGGTGGCCGACGAGCTCGGCATGGAAACGGTGTTCATTCATCCCCACGCCGGCGTGCTCAGCGCCTACGGAATGGGGTTGGCCGACCAAAGCGTGATGCGCGAACAGGCGGTGGAAACCGCTCTCGACGCCGCTTCCCTGCCGGCGCTGCACGCGCTGGCGGACCGGCTGGCAGCCGAAGCGTCCGCTAATCTGGCGGCCCAGGGCGCCGAGCCGTCCTTGATCGTCGTCCATCGCCGGCTGCATGTGCGCTACCTCGGCACCGAGGCCGCGCTGGATGTGCCGTTGGGCGAACTCGATGCCATCACCCAAGATTTCACCGCCGCCCACCGCGCCAGCTTCGGCTTCGCCACACCAGGCCGCGGCCTTGTCGCCGAAGCAGTGTCCATCGAGGCGATCGCCGCCGGCGAACCAGTGCACGAGGCAAGCCTGCCATCCCGCACGCAAGGCCGGCCAGAGCCGATTGACGCCGTGCAGATGTGGAGCGGTGGCGCCGCGCATGAAACCCAAGTGTTCGATCGCACCACCCTCCTCGCCCATGACCGCATCGCCGGCCCCGCCTTGATCCGTGAGGCGAACGCCACAACCGTGGTCGAACCCGGCTGGACCGCCGAGGTCACGCCGTCCGACCACATGCTGCTGCGCCGCACCGAAGCGCGCGTGACCGCCGCCGCCGCCGGCACCGATCGCGCCGATCCAGTGTTGCTCGAATTGTTTAACAACCTGTTCATGAACGTGGCCGAACAGACCGGCGCGGTGCTGCAGAACACGTCCCAAAGCGTGAACATCAAGGAACGCCTGGATTTCAGCTGCGCCATCTTCGACGCCACCGGCGCCCTGGTGGCCAACGCACCGCATGTCCCTGTCCATCTCGGCGCCATGGGCGAAAGCGTGCGCACCGTCATCCGCAAACGCGGGGCCAGCCTCCGCCCGGGCGATGTCGTGGCACTGAACAACCCGGCTGATGGCGGCACGCATCTGCCCGATATCACCGTCATCACCCCGGTGTTCGATCCTGACGGCACAGAAATCCGCTTCTTCGTCGGCAGCCGGGGCCACCACGCCGACATCGGCGGCCTCACACCCGGCTCCACCCCGCCCAACTCGCGCACCATCGAAGACGAGGGCGTGGTGATCGACGATTTCCTGCTCGTGGAACAAGGCCATTTCCGCGAGGCACCGTTCCGCGCCCTGCTGGCCGCGGCGCGCTATCCCGCGCGCAGTCCCGATGTGAACGTGGCCGATATCAAGGCGCAGGTGGCGGCCAACGAAAAAGGCGTGCAGGAACTCGGCCGCGTGACCGCACAACACGGATGGCCGGTGGTGGCCGCCTATATGCGCCACGTGATGGACAACGCCGAGGAAAGCGTGCGCCGCGTGCTGGCGAAGCTGAAAGGCGGCGAATTCCGTTATGTGATGGACGACGGCAGTCCGTTGCACGTCAAAGTAACGGTGGACAACCAGGCCCGCTCCGCCCGAGTCGATTTCAGCGGCACCGGCGCCCAGCGCGCGGACAATTTCAATGCGCCACGCGCGGTGGCAAATGCCGTTGTGCTCTACGTCTTCCGCTGCCTCGTCGGCACCGACATCCCGCTGAACGATGGCTGCCTGAAGCCGATCGAGATCGTCATCTTGCCCAGGACCTTCCTGTCGCCAGCCCCGGGGGCGGCCGTGGTGGCGGGCAATACCGAGGTGTCGCAGGCCGCCTGCAACGCGCTGTTCGGCGCCTTGGGTGCCATGGCCTGCAGCCAGGCGACGATGAACAACTTCCTGTTCGGCGACGCCACGCGGCAATATTACGAGACCATCTGCGGCGGCACTGGCGCCGGCCCCGGATTTGACGGCACCTCGGCGATCCAAACCCACATGACCAACACCCGCATGACCGACCCCGAGGTGCTGGAACTGCGCTATCCCGTCGTCCAAGAAGAATTTGCCATAAGGCGCGGCTCCGGCGGCGCCGGCCAATGGCATGGCGGCGACGGCTCGATCCGCAGACTGCGCTTCCTCGAACCAATGACGGCGGTGATCGTGGCGTCGCGCCGCAACGTGGCGCCCTTCGGCCTGCAAGGCGGTGCCGATGGGGCAGCAGGCCGGCAATGGGTGGAGCGCAAAAATGGCTCGATTGACACACTCACCGGCACCGACCGCGCCGAGTTGGCCCCCGGAGACGCCTTCGTGATCGAGACACCCGGCGGCGGCGGCTACGGCCCGGCCTCCGCCGCGTGAAGCTGCGCATGATCCGCGTGATCGCATTGCTGCTGGCAGGGTTGGCCGCCGCCTGCCTGCTGGCGGCCTGGCTGGTCCCGCCACTGCTGGATTGGAACCGCTACCGCGCAGATATCGCCGATCTCGTCTCATTCAACCTCGGCCGTGCGGTGGCGATCGAGGGCCCGATCAGCCTGTCCTTGCTGCCCGAGCCGGTCCTGACCGCAGGCCGGGTGACGGTGGCGGAGGATCACGACGGCGTCACGATGGCGGTATCCGAGTTGCGGGTGCGGCTGGCGCTGATGCCGTTGCTGGCTGGCCGGGTGGACGCGCAGGAACTGGTGCTGCGCGGGTTGGACATGCGGCTGCCCTGGCCTTTGCGGCAGGACCGCCTGGTACTCCAAACGCCCACCTGGCTGTTGTCGATCTCCGCACGGGTGGAGGGCGGCCGGCTGTCGGTCGGCAGCGTGGCCATGACAGACGTTAACGCCACGTTGGGCCTGCTGCCCGACACCGGCAGCATCGCGCTCGCCGGCACCGCGCAAATCTCCGGCCTGTCCTGGCATCTGACCGCAAGGCTCACCCGCACCGGCGGCGATGGCGTGGCCGGGCTGGACATGTCGCTGGATGGCCAAGGCCCGGTGCAGGGCCTGGGCGCCATGTTCTCCGGCCAGATCGCAGCGGACGGATCGCTGTCCGGCCGGATCAGCGGCAGTGGGCCGGATCTGTCACGGCTGCTGGCCGCACCGCCGGTGCCGTTCAAGGCCGATGGGCGGCTCAGCATCGCGGCGGGGCTTGCGGTGGCGGACGAGCTGACGGCCGAAATAGCCGGCTCTCCCGCGCGCGGTGCCGTGGCGCTGCGGCTCGATGCCGCCCCACGGCTGGATGTTTCGATCACCGCGAGCCGGCTGGACCTGGACGCTTGGGTGCCAGCCATATTGCGCAGCACCGGCAAGCAGATCGTGGCCAGCATCCCCACGGGCATCGATCTGTCCGCCGAAGCCGCCACCCTGGCCGGCGGCACGCTGCGCGCGTTGCGCGGCCGGTTCGAGCTGGACCCGACCTTGGTCACGCTGGAGGACGTTGCGGCCACCTTGCCCGGCGATGCGCAGCTCAATTTGGCCGGCCAAGTGCGGCGCGTGGCATTGCTCACCTCCGGCCAAGCTGCCCCATCCACACCAGGGCGCGATATCGGGCTGCATTTCGAGGGCCATGGCGCCATCGCCGCCGCCGACCTGCGCAGCACGCTGAGATGGCTGGAACAGGCCGGTCTCAGCCAGCTTACGGCCCTGCCGAACGATGTGTTGCGCACCGCTGATCTGCGAGCGGCGATCACGGCCGACACCAATCCCAGCGGCACCGCCTCACCCGCCGCGCCGCAGGTGGTTCTGACCGAGCTCAACGGCATGGTGGACCAAAGCCTTGTGCAGGGCAGCCTGACCTTGCGACCGGCCGCAAGGCTGGGGATCTCGGGCACGCTGGGCCTGGACCGGCTGGCGCTGGAACCGTGGCTGGCGGGGCCAGGACTTGCAGGACAGGCGCCTGATCTGGTCGGCCTGCCGAGCCGGCTTGGCCGCTTCGACCTCGATCTGCAGTTGCGCGCCGAGCAGGCCAGCCTCAGCGGCCATGCGCTGTCGCCTTTCGCCATCGACGCGTTGCTGGAAACCGGGCGCCTGACCTTGCGTCGTCTGGAAGTGCAAGGCGAAGGCGTCAGGCTGGTCACCTCCGGTATCATCAACGACCAAGGCCGTATCGCCGACGGGCGTTTGGATATCAGCGCGGCGCCGGACACCGCCGGCCCGATGCTTGCCGTGTTCGTGCCACAACTGGCCCCGATATGGACACGGCTGCCGCGCGGTTCCTTGGCGATGAGCCTGTCGGCCGCAGGCCCGCCGGAGATGCTGGTGCTGCGGACCGTGCTCGACATCGGCGATCTCCACGCCGAAGCCCAACCCACGCTCGACCTTCCCGGCCATAAATGGACCGGCGCGCTCAGCCTGCGCCATCCTGGGGCGCCACGGCTGCTGGACATGCTGGAACTCGGCGGCACCGCGGCCTGGCTTGGCGACGGGTCGCTGTCCGTCACAGGAAATCTTGCCGGCAGCGGGCCCTTCCTGGCCCCGACCCGTATCGCCAGCGATAGCTTCGACGTTTCGGCCGGGCGGCTGCGCGCGAACGGTGCCCTGGCGCTGGACCGCACCGGC
>JAYTHH010000458.1:0-2709 GCA_043732745.1 Rhodospirillales bacterium | reverse complement strand
GCCTCCGAGGCCGGGCAGAGCTTTGACCTAACCGAGCGCGGCGTCAGCGCCGCCGCGGCGTCCGGCGGAACCCTGGTCGCATATCTGTCTGCGGCCAGCCCCACAGCCTCGCCACAGCAGATCGTGGTCAGAGTAGACGGTGCATTGTTCACGCCTGGCAACGACACGGTCGATTTCAACGCGCTCAGTTCTGATCAGGTCACTGCCGTCGAGCATGTCTCTAAACTCCTCGATATTTATAACTCCCTCTCTGGCAATGACATAATCACACTTCCAGATAATGCACACGCAGGAAACCTCACACCGAGTGGTGCAGCGCCTACAACGTTTATACTCAATGACCCAGCGTATACATTCCATGGAGGAAGCGGGGCGGATACGTTCGATTTTACGAAAGACCAGGGGCTGAATGGCTATGCTGCGGGCGATACGTTGTATATTGACGGTGATATGCCAGCTTCGAGCGCAACCGCTCTCACGCCATATCTAACCCCCACTTTAGATGACACGCTTAAGCTACCTGGCTCGCCCAGCGACTATACGTTTAAGGTTATCTACGCCAGCACGCTCGCCGGAACGCAAACTCTTGTCAGCCGAAATACCGTCACGTCCGCAGGGCCGGCAACCCCGGTCAACATCAAAGCCGCCAACATCGAGCGGGTGACGTTCGCAAATCGGAACGTGACCAATGCCGTCACCCTAAACCAGAACAACCTGTATGCCGAAACGGCGCGCTTGTGCGCCGAGGTCTATGGCCCCCTGATCAACTACTCCCATGGCAACGAGCCTCTTGCTTCCGACAGTGGACCCGGCGACGACGCCAGCGTGACCAACGAAGCAGTAGCAGCCAGCACGACCCAGGTCGGGAATCGTGCGGTAGTCCGTGGTTGGCACGAAGTGTCCGCAATGGAGTTGGCCCTTCCACCGGGCAGCCTCGACCTGGCCGGCTTCGGGACGCTGCGCTTCTCGTTCGCGAACGGCTTTTACCAAGCTATTGGAAATACTGCGCTTGCGGTCGGCTCAATCGGGGTGACCACCGAGGCGGATGCGCTGGTGCTGAGCGGCGTCGTGAACGGCCAGAAGACGCTTTCCGTCGTCTTCCGCGGCACGGACCAGCTCGGCGATTGGGGCGACTACCCCAGCTTCCTTGCCGACCACTATTCAAAGTATGCGCCGTTGGTAGGCGCGCTCAAGACCTACTTGAATGGTGTTCCGGGCAGCCCGCAGTTCGATCAAATTCTCATTGGTGGTCACAGCCTAGGCGGCGGCGTTGCGCAATTGTTCGCTGGCGACCTCGCGCGGTCAGTTCCGACCTTGGCGAACAAAGAGAAGCTCTTCACCTTTGGATCGCCCGGAGCTGAGATTGACGCCGGCGGCGTGAGTCAGGTCAATTTCTTCCACACCGGCGATTTGGTTGCGACGACGCTTTCGGATGCAAGCCGCGCCTTGCCGACCTCCATAAAGGGCGCAGCGACCCGCGTCGCAGCCATTGCGGCGTTGGACGCCGTCATTGGGCAGGTCGCCACCACCGCTCTCGTATTGCAGCTTCAACCGAAATCGAGGTCCGGCACGGATGTATCGCTGAACAGCGACATCTATACGGGCCGGCTTGACACCGGCTTTACCGAACACGCGATGGGTTTGGACAACAAGGCGAATGCCGTTGGAGCCGGCTACGTCCGCGACATGGATAAGCTTGCAGCCTATGCCAACGACAAAGGTGGCTTCTTCTACGGAACACTGCTTGGCCGCACGATAAGAACCGGCACAGCGTATGCGGGGTCGATGCCGCAGATCGCCATCGGCAACAGTTCAGGCGCCGGCGGTGACATGCATGTCGCAGCCCAGGACCGGTATGTCCTAGGCGACATCGGGCGCTACGACATCATCAATTGGGATGGCTCAGGCGCGGGCGCCCACATCCGGGACATAGACGGCGGCGGCGGCAGGGACACGCTATCCTTGAGCAACATTTTCGGCCCATGGCGGTGGCAGCTCAACAACGACCACTACGATCTCTATAAAATTGGTCTGCGGGACGGGAATACCTATGCCGGCACGTTCAGGCGCATCGACACCGTGTACAGTTTTCCCAAGTTCTACCCCGTTAAAGGCGACGGCGGGTCAACCGCTACGATGGCTGATGGATCAGCCAAGTCGGCCATAGCGGCGGCGCAGGCCTCCTTTGATCCGACAAGCGTGGCTACCCATCTCGATGGGACGCCAACCACCGTCCAACAGGCCGCGCCGGGAGTTACGACGCTGGCAGCCGATGGCGTTTCGGATGTGACCTACGCGGGGCCGGGCGTGGCCGCGCTGCAAAGCAGCGCCGCCCATGCTGTGCTCGTCTACGGCCTCGATACAGCCTCCGTCACGGTATCGGCGGGCAGCGCCACCATCGCTTCTGACGGCAGCACCGGCGGCACCGTGTACATTGACACTGGCGGCACAGCATCGGTGGTGATCGGAGGGGCACGGACGCAAGCCATTGCCGGACACCTTGCTGGCGCCACGTTTGAGGGCGGCTCGGGCGACAGCACAGTCAGCTATGGCGGGCCGGCGGCCAACTACACGCTGACCAGCCAAGCCGATGGGTCGACGCTGGTTTCGGGCACGGCGCCGGGCGGCGCCGGCGACCGCCTGATCGGCGTCCAGCATGTGGCGTTCACCGACGTGACCATGGACCTGACAACGGCGCTACCTGCCGAT
>JAYTHH010000457.1:0-9044 GCA_043732745.1 Rhodospirillales bacterium | reverse complement strand
ACACTGAAGTATTCGGCCATGACGGCCATTCGGTCGGTGTTGCGCGCAATGTCCTGCGTGAGCTTTGCCTGATTTTGACGAGCCACACGCAGCGCTGCGAGCGCCTTGTCATGTTCGGCGGACGCGATGCAGGCGTTGCCGATACGCGTGTCGACCGCAGCGGCAAGGCTTGCTGTCGATACGCCTTCAGTCGCGATGTTCAGGGCCTGCGCTATCTGCGAAATCGCCTCCCGAAACGCCTTCTGGTCGTTCTGCATGTCCGCGATACGGGCTTCGAAGCTGGCGCGCCGATCCAGTTGCCGGCCGAGTTCGCTGAGCCCTTCCAGCAGATGCGTGGCCTCGGTGGTGGACGGGGTTTGCCCATTTTCGCCGAGCCAGCAGGCCGAGCAGGCATTTATCCAATCGTCCAGCCAGATCGTGCCGTGCTGTCTGGCCCGCTCCAGCGCGACCCGACGCTTGTCCACCTCCCGCTCCCGATCCTGAACCGACTTGCGCAGGCCCTTGCGTTCGATTTCCCGGTTCACCGTGTCCTGGGCGACATGCAGCAGCCCATCCCACGTCGCTTCCGGCGCATGCAGCACGCCTGCGTCGGCGAGCGCTGCCACCAGATCGCAATGAACCCTGATTGCATCCTCCCTTGCGATCCGCAGATCGCCCTCTACCCTCCGCAGGCCGTCAAAGGCATCCAACGCCCGATCCCGTTTCGCCATCCATGTCCGGATTTCATCGGGTGACGTCGTGGCGAGCAGGTCCTGGCTGATTTTCACGGCACACAGGGCGACCTCTGCCTGCACCTCGTGCTGACGCGTGGCCGCGGTGTCTCGCAGTTGCTCGATGCGCTTTCTGTCCGCGTCCCGCTTGGCAAGCCCGATGTTCAGCTCGTTGAACCGGCCCAGCTCCTTCTGATGGCCGAGGCGGGCTGTCATGACCGCATCGTCCTGACGCAAGGCCTTCTCGAATTCATCCGCGGATAAGGCGGCCAAGATCCGCCGATGCTCGGCCCATGCGGCCTCACGAACGCCGCGGATACGCGCTGCCTGTTGGTCATCGACAAGACCGATGCTGCGCTCCATCGCTTCCAGCTCAGCCCGCATCGGCACGCTTTCGCGGTCGATCGCCTCCAGCGCATCTACATGCCGGCGTTCGGCCTCTGACGCGTCAGTGAGATCCCTTTTCCAGCGATCCAAAGCGCTCAGGTCAGGCGATGGGGTTCGCTCAAGGGCTGTGCCATCGCCCTTCCACGGCAGCAGCAACGCTATTCGTTGCTCAAGATCTCCCGTGGTCTTGCCACGTGCCCGTTCGGCGGTGTGATAGCGCGCCACGTGGTCACTCTTTCGCACCGCTTCCAGCACCGCGGACAGGCGGGCAACGACGCTGCCGATGTCCCTATCGGCATGCGGGGCACTACCTGCGTCCACCATCGCAGCACCCGCCTCGGCCAGAGCAGAAATGGCGCTGCGGTGTTCCGCCTCCGCCCGCTTGACGTCCGCTTCAACACCGGAGTGACGCCCGATCAGATCCCGTAAAGCTGATAGCGGCTTCACGCCGAGGACCAGGCGGGCCGGGTCTGATTCCCCTTCCCGATCCAGCCGCTTCAGGATTTGAGCGATCGCCAGATCGACGCCCCGGACGTCGTCCCGCCGCAAGGGAATATCGGTCTCGGCAGTCCGATGCCGAGCACGCAGATCGGTGAGAGCGTCGGTCGAGACGCCCTGCGCCAGGGCCGGCTTATCCAGCACGATCGATTGGAGGGCGCCTGCCAATTGATGGATGTCATCGTTGGCGATACGCAACTCGGTCTGTTGCTCAATCTCCTGCTTTTCGAGATCCAGAACGTCCGCCGCCCACCCCGACGGCGCATCCAGAAGCCCCGACACAGGTTGGAGTGCGATCCGCAACCGCATCAGGCTGGCCAGGCGGGGCAAAACGCCGAGCTGCCGCTGGACCCCCGACATCTGCTTCCGAATTTCGGCGCGTTCCGTCAACGCCTTTTCGTAGTATTGGCGCGCTTCGTCGCGTTCGTCGCGCAGGCGGACATAAGTGGTGGCGAGCGTGTCGATCTTCTCCCGGTTCGCCTTGAGGGATGCGAGCTGACTTTTCAACTGCTTCAGCCGGGTATTGTGCGCCTGGGGTTTATAGAACGCATCGCCCCCTGCCCTGATCGTGCCGAGGGTGGCGCTCAGATCGGACAGTCCGGCCGTTGCCGAGAACAACAACTGGCCAAGTTCCCCTTTGCTCGCCAGGATGCTTTCGCCGCCCTTTTCCAGCGTGTCGTCATCAAGCGAGAACATCGCGCAATAGGTTGACCGATCGAGCCGCCCCAGTCCGCCGAGTATCGCGCTATCCGGAAGCCCTTTGTCGTCCGGGCCGAGCAAGCTCATGGAGGGTTGTTTGATGCGGGCGAATTCCCGGCTCGCCCCAAACAGGTCCAGCACGGCACCGACGCGCATCGCTTTGTAGTCATGCAGGAAGTTGTATCGGTTCTGCGCACCCATGCCGAACAGCAGATCCAGATAGGCCGCCATCGTGGTTGATTTGCCGGCCTCGTTCGGCCCGTAGACGATGTGCAGATCGGGTTGGCCAGGTATCTTGCGGCCAAAGTCGATGACGAAATCAGTGAACTTGCCGTAGCGGGTAAGGTCGAGACGTTCCAGCCGCATTAGCCACCGTCCCGATCTGGTGTCGCGTGCATGCGCGCGAGAACGTCTTCGACGCCATCGCCAATAATCTCGTTAAGACGCGTCTCGAACGTCGTCTCGTCGGCGCCGAACAAGCCCCGGCATTCCGGCGGCAATTGGCCCGACAGCTCCTGCGCCATCGCGCTTATCTGGGCCCTGTAGCCACTGGATGCGGCGATGTCGCTGGAGATGAGCCGACGCAGCTCTTCGATCGGATTTGCCAAAGGATCGGTGGCCGCTGCTGTCGTTGCCTGATCGGCGCAGCGAATCTCTACCCCTTCAACCCAGCAATTCCCAATGTTGGCAGCCTGTTGGACCGCCTCGGTCTTCAACAGATCGTTATCGCGGCGCAAGCGCCAAGCAAGCGGCGACAAGCCTGTAAGGCGCAGCCTAGCGATCAGATGCTCAGCGTCGACGCCCGAGCGTGCCTGCGCAAGCGAGCTGCCGATGGCACGGGCGACCTGTTTCCAATCTTCCAGCCCAGTCAGATCCACGCCGACCCGCTCGAACTGGGCCACGCTTGTCAGCCGTTGCTCGACCTCGATCGATTTGTCTTCGTGAATTGTGACCAGCGAGGCCGTTTTTGCTCCGCTCTCGTTGATGTCACGGCCTTGTGGCATCCCCGGCATCACGACTGTGCTGCCGTCAGAAAATTCGCCACGCTGGTGGATATGGCCGAGCGCCCAGTAATCGAACCCGTGGGTATGTAGGTCGGCAAGCTTGCAAGGGGCATAGAGATCATGGCCGGCCGAGCCGTCCAGGCTCGTGTGCATCAGGCCGATATTCACTGCGCCGGGAACGGGCTGTCGGTAACGCCCGAGCAGGCTTTCGGGAGCGTGCGGCTTCAGGAAGCTCAGACCGTGGACCCAGACCGGAAACTGGCTGGCATCGCGGAGCAGAGGTATGGGTTCGGCGCGGCCACGGAAGACATGGACGGTTTCCGGAAAACTAAGTTCGTTCGTAATCCGGGACTCTGCATCATGATTGCCGCGGATGATAAAAACCCGCACCCCGGCCGCGTCGAGTTTGCGCATCTGTTCAGCCAGGAAGCGCGCGGTTTTCATGGAGGTCTGGTCGCCGTCGTATAGATCGCCAGCGAGCAACAGCGCATCGACCCGCTCATCGATGCAAAGCGAGACGATGGCCACGAACGCGCGGCGGGTTGCGTTGCCAATCAAATCGGCAAGCTCGGGATCACGCAAGGCCCGCGATCGCAAGGGGGAATCCAGATGAATGTCCGCCGTATGTATGAAGCGAAATGCCACGACACCCTCCTACCGCAACCGCAGCCTGCATGCTCGACGCCGAAGTCCCGTGGGACATTCTGCATTCGCAAGCGCCTGCAAGGAAACGGGCAAATTTGGAATGAGAGGTGGCTTGCTTGGTAGTGGCACACTTATTAGCGGCAGGCGGGTTTTCAGAACGGAACCTGGGAAGGGGATTGAGGTGATATGACGGGTGAAAATGATCTTCGCGAAAAACTGCGATGCGGCTGCCGCGGGGAGTTTCCGACCAGATTCTGTGGCCAGAGTTCCTGGAACTTGACCGGATCCTCCATTCCTATCTCTCGGACGTGACCACAAGGCTGATCGGCGACCACGTTCATGCCGACACCAGTGATGCCGAGGAGGTTGCGGGCACACTCGTAGGCCCGTCACGCTGACACCTCCAATCCGCTATGCCCGCCATTGGAGGTGTTCCGGTGTTTCAGGCGCCCAGATACGTATCTACCGACCCACTTTGATGTTGACACATGAAGAAGGTGTCAGCGCCGGTTTGGCATGGGTTACATTTGGCGCACCGCCGCCGGAACGGGATGTTTCCGGCGTTCGTGCGGCTCCGGACGTGTTTGATCTGTAAGGCCGCCTTGTCGGCATTGTCCCGTCGCATATATGTCCGCAGGGCCGCGCCTCACGGTGTATTGTGTTGCGTGGCCCACCCCTTTGTCCGGTCGAGATTGATTGGACGCATCGGAGACATCGCCTCATGCGACTTTCTCGCCGCTCCCTGCTTGCCGCCCCCGCCGTTGCCTCGGGCCTGGTCGCGATGTCGCGCACCTCGAGAGCGGCGAGCCAGCTGATCCGCTTCGGCGTGGGTCCACTGCAGCCGACGCCTGGCGACACGCGCAGGGTCTATGAGCCGTTTTTCGCCTATCTCGCCAAGGCGCTGGACCGGCCGTTCGAACTGGTGGCGACGACAGATTGGGCGGGGATTGCTATCGCGCTCGCCAACGAGCAGGTCGACTGCGCCTGGCTGGGGCCGTGGGGCTATATCATCGCGCGCGACAAATCCGGCTGCGAGGCGCTGGCGACGGTGAAATACCGCGAGAAGGCGACGTATCAGGCGATCATCATGTCCAGGCCAGACCTGAAGATCGAGCATTTTCCCGAAGACGCCAAGGGGCTGACGATCAGCTTCACCGATGCGGGATCGACCAGTGGGTGGCTCATCCCGCACTACTGGTTCAAGGCGCACAACATCGACCCGCGGAAGTATTTCAAGTATCGCGACGTTGCGACGCATGCGGCGCAGAGCATCGCTGTCGTGAGCGGGCAGGTGGATCTGGCGACCGATTTCGACCGCAACCTCAACGCGATGGTGGCGTCAGGACGGGTGAAAGAAGATCAGGTGAAGATCGTCTGGCGCTCCGAGCCGTTGCCGAACGACGCGCTGGCGGTGCGCAAGGGGCTTGATGCCGAAACCCGCGCGACGATCGCCCAGGTGGCACTGTCGATTGACGTGGCGTCGGCTGCGACGATCATGCCGCCCAACTACACCGGCTGGGTTCCGTCCCGCCCGGACACCTACGCGATGATCGAGGCGGCCGGTCGGGCGCTCGGCAAGCTCAGCTGAGGCTCGGGCGATGCACAGAAGGATGAGGCCGGTCCGACTGCGGGCCGGTGGCGTCCTCGTCCTGCTCGTCTTGGTCTACGGCTTCTGCCTGTGGGTGGTCTCGCCGGATCTTGGCCGGCTGTGGTCCGGACTGCCGCGGCTGATGCGCTGGCTGGCAACGGGGTTTCCGCCGGATTTCTCAGGGCCCCATGACCTCGCGTTGCGGGCCAGCGAAACATTTGCCATCGCGACACTCGGAACGACCACGGCGGCCGTGCTGGCACTGCCACTGGTACTGTTCGCAGCACGGCCGGTGGCGCCGGTGGCGTGGCTGTATCACCCCGTCAGGGCCGTGCTCGACACGCTTCGCGGGATCGATGCATTGGTGTTCGCGCTCGTGTTCGTGGCCGCCGTGGGGCTTGGCCCGTTCGCCGGCATGATCGGGGTGGCACTGCATTCGACAGGCACGATCGCCAAGCTGTGGTCCGAGGCGTTGGAGACGGCGGATCTGGCTCCGGTTGAGGCGGCGCTGAGTGCAGGGAGCACACGGGCGCAGGCCTTCGTGTTCGTGCTGGTGCCGGGGACATTGCCACAGACGGCGTCTGCGCTGCTGTATGTCTGGGAGTTCAACATCCGGGCCTCAACGGTGCTTGGCGTGGTCGGGGCCGGCGGGTTGGGGCAGGATCTGAAGAATGCCATCGATCTTCTGGACTTCAGCCGCGTGCTCGCTGATCTCATCATCATCGTCGCCATGGTAGTGGCGGTGGACCGGATGTCGGCACGGCTGCGACGGAGACTGTTGTGAGTGCCATGCTGGCTTCGGGTGTGGGCGATGTCATCGGCGGGAATACCCTGCGCCTGTCCGGCATCAGCGAGGCACTTGGCGGGCAGTCGGTGCTGCGCGATGTGTCCCTCAGCGTGGCGGCCGGCGAGATCGTAGCACTTCAGGGTCCGTCCGGCTCGGGCAAGACAACGTTGCTGCGGGTTGCGGCGGGCTTGGTTCCGGCGACCGGCGTCATCGCTGTGGGCGCCGACATGCGGGCGCGGCCGGCCGTGATCTTTCAGCACCACGCGCTGGCAGCGCGGCTTTCGGTGCTGGACAACGTGCTGATCGGGTCGCTGTCGCGCATCGGATTGCTGCGCACGACAATCCGGCTGTGGCCGGCCGATGAGATCGCCTATGCCGAGGCGTGCCTGGCAAAGGTGAAGCTGGTCGGGTTTGGTCCGCGTCGGGCGGACACTTTGTCTGGCGGACAGCGCCAGCGAGTGGCAATCGCCCGTGCGTTAGCACAGAATGCCGGAGTGCTGCTGGCCGATGAGCCGGTGGCGAGCCTTGACCCTGAGAGTGCCGATCTCGTGATGTCGCTGTTACGCGATCTCGCGCATCGCGAAGGGCTTGCGGTATTGGTCTCGCTGCATCAGCCGGAACTCGCGCGCGCCTATGCGGATCGAAGCCTGCGCATCGGCGACGGTCATATCGTCAGCCTGCCGTCCTCCACCGTTTGAAGGGTTCCTGTTTTGGATTTCGACCAGACTTCATTTGCGCCGAACGTCCCGCTACTGCGCGACAAGGTTTATCATGCGCCCTCGGTGTTTCGCGCCGAAAACCTGCTGCGCGAGGCGCGGCGGCAGAAGAATGTGCCGGAGGGTAAGGTCCCCGAGATCTGCGTGCTCGACCCCGATGGCGATCTGGTTCGTCATCTGATGCAGAGCGGTGCCGGTCAGAAGAGCCCGTTCTGGGCCTGCTATCATACCGATCTCGTGGTCTTCGAGAGCAGGGGAGTACAGTTCGGCGCCGTTGGCTGCGCGGTCGGGGCATCGTTTGCGGTGCTGATCGCCGAGCAGATGTTTGCCTCCGGCTGCCGGCTGCTCATTAGCATCACCTCCTCCGGCCAGATCGCCGAAAATGGGCCGACACCGTATTTCATCCTCATTAACCGGGCGCTGCGCGACGAGGGCACCAGCCATCACTACCTGGCGCCGTCGGATTTCGCAGACGCCGATCCGGCGTTGGTGCGGCTGGCCCAGGCGGGACTGAACGGGACCGGACTGCGGGTGATTACCGGATCGACCTGGACGACCGATGCGCCCTATCGCGAGACCGAGACGGCGATCGAAGGCGCGAGGGAACAGGGCGTGCTGGCGGTGGAGATGGAGGCGGCCGCCCTTTACGCCTTCGCCGCCGCTTGCGCCCGCCCGGTGCTGTGCTTTGCCCATGTCACCAACCAGATGGCGCAGATCGAGGGAGATTTCGAGAAGGGCGAAGCAGGGGGCGCGCACGACGCGATCCGCCTGCTGGGGGCTACGGCTGGGGCGTGGATCCGCTCCGATGCCGGTGGCCAGGACGGGGAGCGCTTGGCATGAGCGCGCGCGGCACGCTGTTCGAACGGCTCGAAGCGCTCGGCATCGAGACCACCACGGTGCCCTATCCGGCGCACCGGACGGTTGAGGAAGGCAAGGCACTGCGGGGTGCCATGTCGGGACAGTTCACCAAGAACCTGCTGCTGAAGGACAAAAAGGGCAGCCTGTTCATGATCGTCGCCGACGAGGATCGGCCGATCGATCTGCGCCGGCTGCATGTCCATATCGGTGGGCAGGGGCGGCTGGGATTCGCCGCTGCCGAATTGATGCGAGAGCTGTTGCAGGTCGAGCCTGGCGCGCTGACGCCATTCTCGCTGCTGAATGATACCGATGTACGGGTCCGGCCGGTGATCGATGCGAGCCTGATGCGGGCGGAACAAGTGAACTTTCATCCGCTGGTCAACACCGAGAGCACCGGCATCGCACCCCAGGCGCTGCTCGATTTTATCGCTTCTTGCGGTCATGCGCCGCTGATCGCCGATTTCGACGCAATGGCGCTTACCGATGCCCAGGCGGCGACCGCCACTGCCTGACCCGTCGCTCCGTTGGAACCCTATCCGGAGCCCGAGCCACGCGTACGATTCTGATCTACGACGCCGTCGAATTTCTCACCGCCAGCAATGACGCCCATACAGGCAACGGCTATGGCGCAGTGCTGGCGTTGTGGCTGATGCGCAAGCTGATCGGGGCAATGTGCCTCAGGGGCTCCCTGTGGAAGCTGCCTTTGCCGGTAGCGGGTGGGTTCAGATATTGGCTTTGGCGGATGGCGTCGTAAGCATCCGGCGGATACCGCAGACGTCAGCCGGCTTGGATGCACACAGACATAATCAGGCTGCGTGGCAAGCCATTGTGTCAGGTCGCTTCCAATTCCATGGCAATTCGGGCCAACCCGTCGGCGAGCCAAGCCTGTGGGTCGATGTCGTTCATCTTGGCGGAGGCAATCAGACGGTACATCATCGCCGCCCGCTGCCCGCCGCGATCCGAACCGGGGAACAGCCACGACCTGCGCCCCGAAGCGATCCGACCCAGCGCGCGTTCGGCGGCGTCGTTGGTCATGCAGATGCGTCCGTCGCGTAATACCAATCCCGGAAGAGTCTGACTCTCTGGGGATTCCCATCTTGCTTGAACTCTGATTCGATACCGCCGGGTTGCAATTCGCAGGCAGGAGTGGGG
>JAYTHH010000456.1:0-2715 GCA_043732745.1 Rhodospirillales bacterium | reverse complement strand
TCTTCCTGATCGTGGTGAACCTGGTCTATGCCGCGTTCGACACGTTCGGCACCATCCAGGCGCTGACGCAGGGTGGGCCGGGCAAGTCGACGGAAACGCTGGTGGTGAAGGTGTTCCGGGACGGGCTTATTAACCTCGATGTCGGCGGTTCGTCCGCGCAATCAGTGGTGCTGATGGTGGGCGTGATTATGCTGACCGCCTTGCAGTTCCGCTTTCTTGGCCGGAAGTCAGACGCGTGAGCCGTCGGATCGATTGGCCGGCGCATGTTGTTCTGGGCCTCGGCGTGTTGCTGTTCGTGCTGCCGCTTTGGCTGGTGCTGGCGGGGTCGACACAGGACCCGGCGGCGATTTCGCGGGGCGATATCTCGCTCGTTCCCAATCTTGCGGGGTTCGGCGTTTACGCTTCGATCTTGCGGGAAGGCTCGCCGGGCACCGGGCCGGTTTGGCGGATGCTGCTGGTCTCGTTTGCGATGGCGGTTTCGATCGCGGTTGGTAAAATCGTGATCTCGATCCTGTCGGCCTATGCGGTGACGTTCTTTCGGTTTCCATTCCGCATGACGGCGTTCTGGACGATCTTCATCACGCTGATGCTGCCGGTGGAGGTGCGGATTGTGCCGACCTATTCGGTGATGTCCGATCTCGGCCTGATCAACACCTTTCCTGGCCTGACCATTCCGCTGATCGCCAGCGCCACCGCGACATTGTTGTTTCGCCAGACCTTCCTGGTGATCCCGGATGAGTTGGTGGAAGCGGCGCGGATGGATGGGGCGGGGCCTTGGCGGTTTCTGAAGGACATTCTGATTCCGGTGTCATCGTCCAATCTGGCGGCTTTGTTCGTCATTCTGTTTGTTTATGGCTGGAACCAGTATCTTTGGCCGCTGCTGGTGGCGACGACGCCGCAACTGGACACCATCGTAATCGGCATTGTGAAGATGATCGGGACCGAGACACAGACGGAATGGAACCGGGTGATGGCCACCGCGGTGCTGGCGCTGGTGCCGCCGGTGGCGGTGGTGATCCTGATGCAGCGCTGGTTCGTGCGCGGCCTGACCGATGGTGAGAAATAATGGCAACTCTGGTTCTTGACGATCTGCGCAAGAGCTTTGGCAAGACGGCGGTGCTGCATGGGGTCGATCTGGCACTGGCCAGTGGCGAGATGCTGGTGATCGTGGGTGCGTCGGGCTGTGGCAAATCCACGCTGCTGCGGCTGGTGGCGGGGCTGGAGGAGCCGACTTCGGGCCGCATCGTGCTGGATGGCGTGGACGTGGCGGCGCGTGATCCGGCCGAGCGGGACATCGCGATGGTGTTTCAGAATTATGCGCTCTATCCGCACATGAGCGTGTTTGACAACATGGCCTACGGGCTGCGCATTCGCGAATTGCCGAAGGACGAAATCCGTCGGCGCGTGGAGGAAGCGGCCGGGTTGTTGGAGCTGTCCGCGCTGCTCGATCGCAAGCCGCGTCAGTTGTCCGGAGGGCAGCGGCAGCGTGTGGCGATGGGGCGTGCGATCGTGCGTGAGCCGAAATTGTTCCTGTTCGATGAACCGCTGTCCAACCTGGACGCCACCTTGCGGGTGACGATGCGTGCCGAGATCCGCCGGCTGCAGCGGCGGATGGGTGTGACGAGCCTGTTCGTGACGCATGACCAGGTGGAGGCGATGACGTTGGGGGACCGCTTGCTGGTGCTGCACCAGGGCCGCGCCGTGCAACTCGCCACGCCGATGGAGGTGTTCAACCGGCCGGCCAACACCTACGTGGCCGGCTTCATCGGCGCGCCGGCGATGAACCTGCTGCCGGCGACGCTGATCGACGGCGGGCGCGCGGTGAAGCTGGCCATCGGTCCAACGGTGGTGTTCGCGGATGGGCCGCGGCCGGGTTCGGATGGAAGCCAGGTGATCATCGGCATTCGCCCGGAGCATCTGCAACGCGATGCCGCCGGCTTCGAACTGCCGGTCGATCTGGTGGAGCCGTTGGGATCGGAGACGGTTGTGATCGGCAAGCTCGCCTGCGGCACCATGATGACGATCAAGCTGCCAGGCGTGGGTGTGACCGAGGCGGCGTTACACGTGACCATTCCGCCTGAGCACGTGCATGTGTTTGACGCAAAAACTGGGCTGCGGCTCGATCCGGCGTGAAACATTCACATCAGGCTGTGTTCATTGCCGATGATACGAAACGCCACATAGACCAGGATCGCGGGACGGCGAACAGGATGGTGGCAAGAGAGTGCAATGATTTTTTCTGCCTAAAACCTCAGGCTTCATTGTTCAGATCCACTGGGAAAATCCATGCGCCTTACAGATTTCCGCGCGTTGACTTTTGACTGCTACGGAACCTTGATCGACTGGGAGGCGGGCATTTACACGGCCCTAATACCATTGCTGGAGGAGGCAGGAGTGAGCGTGCCGCGGGACGCTGTTCTGCAAATCTACGCCAGACACGAATCCGACCAGCAGGCGCAGACGCCGGGATTGATCTATTCGGAACTTCTCACTGCGGTGCATCGCAGGCTGGCCGATGAATTCGGCGTGGTGATGGCAGAGAGTGCGCATCTTGCCTTCGGTGCGTCAGTGCCGGAATGGCCGGCCTTCGCTGACTCGGCCTCGTCCCTGCGGTATCTGAAAAAATATTATAGGCTGGTGATCCTGTCCAACGTCGATCGGAGAAGTTTCGCGGGCAGCAACAAGCGGTTGGGCGTGGAATTCGATGCCATCTAC
>JAYTHH010000455.1:0-24410 GCA_043732745.1 Rhodospirillales bacterium | reverse complement strand
AAAGCCGCCGCCCCATTGCCGGGACGACGGATTTCACCCAACCAAAGCCTAAGCGGCCGCTTCGGATTTGCGGTCGTTCTTCTTGCGATCATGCGGGTCGAGGTAGCGCTTGCGGATGCGGACCGCGGTGGGCGTGACTTCGACCAACTCGTCGTCCTCGATGTAAGCGATCGCCTGTTCCAGGCTCATGCGGCGCGGCGGCACCAGCAGCATCGCGTCATCCTTGCCGGCGGCTCGGATGTTGGTCAGCTTTTTTTCCTGGATCACGTTCACGTCGAGGTCGTTCTCGCGCGAATGCTCGCCGACGATCAGGCCGGTATAGACCCGCTCACTCGGGTTCATGAACAGCGTGCCGCGATCCTGCAGATACCACAGCGAATACTGCGTGGTATCGCCATCGTTGTTGGAGATCAGCGAGCCGTTGCGGCGGCCTTCTATCTTGCCTTTGAACGGGCCGTAACCGGCGAACAAGCGGTTCATGATGCCAGTGCCGCGGGTGTCGGTCAGGAACTCGCCGTGATAGCCGATCAGGCCGCGCGACGGCATGCGGAAGGTCAGGCGAACCTTGCCGCCGCCCGACGGACGCATGTCCTGCATTTCGCCCTTGCGGCGCGAGATCTTCTCCACCACCACGCCAGAATACGGCTCGTCCACATCGACCAGAACGTCTTCCATCGGCTCTTCGCGCTCACCCGTCTCCGGGTTGGTCTGCATCAGCACGCGCGGGCGGCCGATCGTAAGCTCAAAGCCTTCGCGGCGCATCGTCTCGATCAGCACGCCCAACTGAAGCTCGCCACGGCCGGCGACCTCGAATGCGTCTGATTCTTGGCTTTCGGTGATCTTGATGGCCACGTTGCCTTCGGTCTCACGCATCAGGCGGTCGCGGATCTGGCGCGAGGTGACCTTCTTGCCCTCGCGGCCGCCGAGCGGGCCGTCGTTGACGCGGAAAGTCATGGCAAGGGTCGGCGGATCGACGGGGACGGACGGCAGCGGCGCCATCACTTCCGGCGAGCAGATTGTGTCTGGGATGGTGCTGTCGGTCAGGCCCGCGATGGCGATGATGTCGCCCGCCACCGCCTCGTCCACCGGCACCCGCTCCAGGCCACGGAAGGACATGAGCTTGGTGAGGCGGCCGGTCTCGATGATGGTACCGTCCGAACGGATCACCTTCAGCGGCATGTTGAGGCGGGCGCGGCCCTGCTCGATGCGCCCGGTCAGCACGCGGCCAAGGAAGTTGTCGTAGTCGAGGATGGACGCGTTCATGGCGAACGGCGCGTCCGCATCCAGCTTGGGCGGGTTCACATGCGCCATCACCAGGTCGAACATCGGAGAGAGATCTTTGCGCTCGTCATCGAGCGAGACCACAGCCCAGCCCTGGCGGCCGGAAGCATAGAGCATCGGGAAGTCGAGCTGCTCGTCCGTCGCGTCGAGCGAAGCGAACAGGTCGAAAATCTCGTTGTGAACCTCGTCGGCGCGGGCGTCCTGGCGGTCGATCTTGTTGACGACCACGATCGGCTTCAGGCCGCGCTGCAGCGCCTTGCCCACCACGAACTTGGTTTGCGGCAGCACGCCCTCTGCGGCGTCCACCAGCACGATGGCACCGTCCACCATATTCAAGATGCGTTCGACTTCACCACCGAAGTCGGCATGGCCAGGGGTGTCGACGATGTTGAGGCGCGAGCCCTTCCAGACAACGGACGTGCACTTGGCCAAAATCGTGATACCGCGCTCACGCTCCAGATCGTTGCGGTCCATCGCACGCTCGGCGACCTGCTGGTGTTCCTTGAAGGTGCCGGACTGCTTGAGCAGCTGGTCAACAAGGGTCGTTTTGCCATGGTCGACGTGAGCGATGATGGCGATATTGCGGATGTCCATTGGGCGCCTGGCGTGTTGCGGCGAAAGCCGCGCCCGGGTTGGTATCCCCAGGGGCGGTTCGTCTCGGTTTTCGTATTGCAACGCACCCATAGTCAAAATGGGACGGCGAAGCGAGACTAAAAGCGCCGAAGGGCGCGCGGGTCAGAGCCGCGCGAGCGCCCCCGACAGGTCATTTCGGGGACGCGCGCCATACTGGCCGATCACGTCGGCGGCGGCGATGCTGGCCAACCTGCCGCATTGCCCCAGACTTTTGCCGGCTGTCAGCGCCGCCATGAAGCCCGCCGCATAGGCGTCGCCGGCACCGGTGGTATCGATGACGGTGGCGTGCTCGGCGGCGATCTCGATCATCTCATTCCCGCGCAAAATGGTGCTTCCGTCGGCGCCGCGAGTGAGCGCCGCCAGCGCCACGTCGTCCCCGGCGCGCTTGGCGGCCACCGCCCAGTCCTCGGTCTCGTAAAGGCTGCACACCTCGGTCTCGTTGGCGAAGAGGATATCGACATGGCCAGCCACAAGATCACGGAACGCCTTACGATGGCGGCCGACGCAGAACGCATCCGACAGCGAGAGTGCGACCTGGCGGCCGGCGGCGTGAGCGGCCTTCGCCGCGGCATAGAACGCCTCCTGCGCCGCCGGCGGGTCGAACAGATAGCCTTCCAGATAGGTGATGGCGGAATGCGCCACCAAGGCGGTGTCCACGTCGGCAACTCCTAGTCTGACGCAGGCGCCGAGATAGGTGTTCATCGTGCGCTGGCCATCCGGTGTCACCATGATGAGGCAGCGCGCCGTGGGCGAGCCGCCGATCAGTGCCGCAGTGGGGAAATGCACGCCCACGGCCGAGATGTCATGACGAAACACCTGGCCCAGCTGATCATCCGCCACGCGACCGATGTAGGCCACGCGGGCACCCAGCATGGCCGCCACCGCGCAGGTGTTGGCAGCAGACCCGCCGCTGCTTTCCGTCCCCGGCGGCATCGCGACGTAGAGACGATCCGCGGTCGCGGTGTCGATCAGCGCCATTGATCCCTTGGCCATGTCGTGGTCGGTGATGAACTGCTCGTGTACCGGAGCCACCACGTCGACGATCGCGTTACCGATACCGAGGATGTCGTAACGCGGCGGGACAGTGGCGGACATGACGGGAAATCTCCGATAAAGAAGCGCCCGCCTATCACCGCCCCCGCCTTCCGGCAACGCCTTGCGACAACACAGGACCACAAACGCCCATGCCCGGCTCTGCCTTCTGGACCCCCGCTCTGCGTGCCATCGACCAATTGGGCGATCGCGTCTTCCTCGGCGTCGTGATGCACAGCGTGGTCTGGTCCGCCGTGGCATTCGCGGCGCTGGCGGCGGGTGTTTTCTATGGTGGTCACGCAATTTTGTCCGAACACGGGTGGCTGGGCTGGTTGGCGGGGGTGGCGGGCGCGCTGGGCACGCTCGTTCTCTCGCTCTGGCTGTTCCTGCCTTTGGCCACGGTGATCGCCAGCCTGTTCGTCGAGCGCATCGCCGCCACCGTGGAATCTCGCTGGTATCCGGCGGTCGCTCCTGGCCTGCCGGCCAGCCTCTGGGCCCAGGCACAGGACGGCCTGGTGCTGGGATTGCGGGTTCTGACGATGCAGGCCGTAGCACTGATCGCAACGTTGATTCCGCCGCATGTCACCGGGCTCGCGATCGGCTGGCTGATCGCCTCCTGGGCGGTGGGACGAGGATTGTTCGTGCCGGTGGCAATGCTGCGGATGGAGCGGCCGGCGGCGCTGGCACTATATCGCAGGTTGCGAATCCCGGTGATTTTCCAGGGCGCGCTGCTGACGGCCGCGGGGCTGGTGCCGATCCTCAACCTGTTGGCCCCTGTGTTAGGGGTCGCGGCGATGGTGCACCTGCTGCATTTCGCACTTGGCTCCGCTGATCCCAGGGTGAGGCCAAGCGTTCGGGTTGTCCCGCAGAGTGCGCCTGTGTTAGGCCATCGCAGCCAGCGATCAGATATTTGAACGGAGTGGCCGTGTTCAAACGCCGCAAACCAGACGAGACGCCGGTCGCAAGCCCGACGCCCTCACCCGCCAGCCCAGGTGGCACCGCCGCCGCCGGCGCACCGAAACCAGCCGATACCGGACTGGGCGTGCCGCCTTTTCGCCCGACCCCATCAAAGGAGGCCCCCAATATGAGCCGACCGCCTTTCCCAGCCGCCCCCGCGTCACAGACGCCGATGCAGCCTTTGGCCCAGCGTCCGGCAAACCCGGCCGGCCGCGTGCCTGGCCGCGATCCCGCCGAACGCCGCACGCTTGTCGTCGGCCGTGGGATTTCGGTGCAGGGCACCGTGCAGGATGCGGAGCGCCTGGTGGTCGAAGGCACCGTCGAGGCTTCAATGATCCACGCACATGAGCTGTCGGTTGCACCGGGAGGCGTGTTCAAGGGCGAGATCGAGGTCGAGGACGCCGAAGTCGCCGGCATCGTGGACGGCACGCTGACCGCGCGCGGCAATCTGATCGTGCGCGCAACCGGCAAGCTGCTGGGTGTGGCCCGTTGCCGCCGCCTGCAAGTGGAAGACGGCGGCCAGATCACCGGCCGCATCGAGATGATCACCGAGGCCCGACCGGCGGTGGAAGCCCCGGTCACGCCACGTCCGATCGAGCCGACGTTCTAGTAAGACGCTGGACTTCGTCCACCCTACGATGCGTAGGGTGGACGAAGTCCAGCGCTCTCACGCGCTGACGACGAACAGCCCGATCACGCAGGCTAACGCCCCCGCCCACATGAGCGAACGCAAACTGGCGCGATCTGTCACGTAGCAGGCGGTGTAGGCCACCCGAAACACCACCCACAGCACTGCCAGCACGTTTGCCGATGCCAGCGGCGCGTGTGCCACATGGGCCACCAGCACCGCCGCGGCAAACCCGGGCAACGCTTCGAAATGATTGCGGTGCGCCCATTCTGCACGCCGGCGCCAGCCGGTCAGCGTCTCCTGCCACACCCGCGGCTGATTGTTGTCCATGCCGGGGGCGCCCCATTTCGCGATTCCTGTGGTCAGCACCGGCAGCAGCACCGCCGCCAGGATCATCCAAAGTGCGATGGTCACAATTTCTCCTGTTGTTCTGCGGACGCCGGCAGCCATACCGAGAATACCGAGCCCCGGCCCTCCTCGCTGTCGATAACCAGTTGGCCGCGATGGCGGTTGACGATGTGCTTGATGATGGCAAGGCCGAGCCCGGTGCCAGACGGACCATGCCCGGCCCCGCGCCCCCTGCTACGCGCCTTGTCCACCCTGTAGAACCGCTCGGTCAGCCGCGGGATGTGTTCGCGGGCAATGCCCTGACCGTCATCGCAGACCGCCAGCACCACGCCGCGCCGCGCCGGCCATCTGCCCCCCTGGCGGACCGCGCCCGGGGCAGCGGCGATGAGCGAGATCCTGATATGGCCGGCTTCCTGGCCGTATTTTATCGCATTGTCGACAAGGTTGGTCACCACCTGGGCCAACTGATCGGAATCGGCCACGATCACAGGCAGATCGGCGGGCAGGCTTAGATCCAGCGTCACGCGGCGCGCCGCCAAGCGGGGCTCGAAGCCGGCCACCACGCGCTCGACCAGGTATTGCATCTGCACCTGTTCCGACGGCGCCTCGTGCTCGGTGAGTTCGATGCGGCTGAGGCTCATGAGGTCGTCGATCAGCCGGTTCATCCGGTCCGCCTGCTCGGCCATGATGGCCAGGAACCGGACCTGCGCCGGTGGATCGTCGGCGGCGGGGCCCTGCAGCGTGGTGATGAAGCCGATCAGGCTGGCCAAGGGCGTGCGCAACTCGTGGCTGGCATTGGCCACGAAATCCGCGCGCATCCGTTCCACCGCGCGCTCCCGCGTGCGATCGGACAGCACGGCGATGGCGCGGCCGCCATCGGCCAGCGGGGGGTCCATGTAGATGATCGTGGCGGCCACCTCGCGCTGCACCGGAACCGGCAGAGCGAAGGCCGCCATCTGGGCGCTGCGCTGCGTGTAGGCGCGATCGATGGCGGTGCGCAGGTCGGGATGGCGCAGCACCGCCTGAATGTCGGCACCGAACGCGGCGCGCGCGGCGGCATTGGCGCGCCTCACGCCGCGATCCTCGCCCAGGACCAGCAGCGGGTCGGGCAGGCGTTCCACGATCGCTTCGTTGGCGGCCAGCAATTCGCCCACCAGCGTGGCGCGGGAAGCCAGGGTGCGGGACAGCCGCTCGATGTTGCGCGTCACCCGTTCGATCGCCGGCAGCGTTGGGGCGGCGGCGGCGGCAGACAAGGCTGCGGCGTTTTCCAATGCCGCCTGGCGCACGGTCTCGGACAGCAGGTCGACATCGCGCGCCCAGATCGACGCCAGCACGAGAGCGGCAGCGATGCAGCCGAGCGTTCCCAGCAGAGCCGGGCCGCCGGCCAGATAGCCCGCGAGCCAAAGCGCCATGAAGCACAGCATCGGCACGGCGGATATCGCCAGGATGGCTGCCATCAGCTGGCCGGTCCGTGCGGTCCGATCGCGCCGCGCCCTGGCGCTCATCTGCCCGATCCAACGCCGCTCAGCTGCCCGGTGTTCCCAGGGTGTCCGGCGCCGGCTCGATCATCTGGGCGCCACCACGCTGGATCTCGAACAAGGCCAGGCCACGTCGCACGCTGCCATCCGGCTGCAGGCCGAGCACGCCGTCGACCCCGGCGAACCCTTCCGGCCGCGCCAAAGAGGCAGCCGAGAATCCGCCACCGGATGCCACCACCCGCGCGATGGCGGCGGCGTCATAGGCGAGATCGGCGAGGCCCGGCGCCGGCTGGCCGAAGCGGGTGGTGTATTGCTGGTCGAACTGGCCACGCGTCGCCGGATCGGGGGCGGCATACCACGCGCCGGTCAGATCAGCGCCACCGCGCGCCGCGGGGTTGGCCCAGAGTGCCGGGCCGAGCACCCGCACCGCCGGCCGGTCCACGTCGTAATACGGCAGCAAACTGGTGATTTGGCCGAGCTGGTCGCCAGTGGCAGCAAGCAGCAATGCATCGAACAACGGCGGCGGGATCGGCCGCTTGCTCAGCTCCACCGCGGTCTTGCGGCCCTCGGGCGTGGCCAGCGCGCGCGCTGCTTTGATCTGCGCATCCAACGGGCCACGCCGCCCGGCATAGCCGGACAGATCGCGCACCGCCGAATTGGCGCTCGACATGCTGGCGCCCTCCACCATGCGAATATCCGGCGAACCGGCGCCGGCGCTGGTGGCAGCCTGGATCAGCGCGTCGGACATCGCACGGCCGAACTCGTTGGCCGGCAGCAGTGCCGCAAAATGCGACTTGCCCTGCCCCATGCTGGCGACGACCAAGCGACGAACCTGCTGCTGCGGCGTCAGGCCGAGAACCCACACGCCAGGCCGCTGCTGCCCCACGTCCGAGGTGAAGGCGAGCATGCCGATCCCGGCCGGCGTGGCGACCTGCGACGCGGCGGCGGTTTCAGCCGCGGTAAGCGGCCCAAGGATCAGCCCGGCGCCATTGGCCAGCGCCGTATGCGCGGCGGCGGCCGCACCATCGGGCGTGCCCTGGGTGTCGAGCACATCTAGCGGCGGTGCGCCCGGCGCATCCAGCGCCAGCTTGGCGGCCTGGGCCAAAGCCGTGCCGCGCTCGGCATTCGGGCCGGTCAGCGGCGCCAGCAAGGCAACGCGCTGGCCGGATGCCGAGGACGTGGCAAAACCAGGCAGGGGCTGGCCCACGATGGCCGCCGACGCACCAGGACGGATCTGCGATGGTGCTCGTCCGGCGCCGAATTGACCCTGGCCACTGGAGACGCAGCCACCGAGTGCTAGAGTGGCGAGCAGGAGAACAAATGCCCCACCCAGACCCCGCCTTGCCACAGTCAGCCGCGGACGATCACACCCCTGAAGCAGAAATCCCATCCGAGCCTCCCTCTGACGCGCCTGCATCGGCAACCGGGCCGCGAATCTCGCCCCCGCCTGAAGGACTTGTGCTGGTTTCCACGCCCATCGGCAACCTTGGCGATATGACGCCGCGCGCCGTGGCCGCGTTGCGCGCCGCCGACTTGGTGTTGTGCGAGGACACCCGCACCAGCGCCCGCCTGCTGGCCGCCTACGACATCCGCGTCCGCACCGCGCCGCTGCACGACCACAATGAAGAGGGCCGGATTCCGGGGGTGCTCGACATGCTGCGCCAAGGCAAGCGGGTGGCGGTCATTTCAGATGCCGGCATGCCCCTTGTATCCGACCCCGGATTTCGCCTGATGCGCGCGGCCTTGGCCGAGAATCTGCCGGTCGGCGCGCTGCCCGGCGCCAACGCGGCGATGCTGGCGCTGATCCTGTCGGGTCTGCCGCCGCAGCCTTTCCTATTCCATGGCTTCCCGCCGCCCCGCCAGGCAGCCCGTACCCGGCTGTTCACCAGCCTACGCGCCGCCGAACGCGCCGGATTGTCCGCGACCACCATCTGGTACGAGGCCCCGCATCGCTTGGCCGAGACGCTGGCGGACATGGCCGATGCCTTCGGCCCAAGGCCCGCCGCGGTGGCCCGCGAGTTGACCAAGAAGTTCGAGGAGGTCCGCCGTGGTCCCCTGCCCGACCTGGCCGCGCATTACGCCGCGGCGGAGGCGCGCGGCGAGATCACCATCGTGGTTGGACCGGCGCCGGATGAGGTGACCGAGGAAGCCGACGTGGACGCCTTGCTGCAGGCCGCCATCGCCACAGTATCGCTGAAGGAAGCGGTCGCCCAGGTCACCGCCGCAACCGGCCTGCCAAGACGGCAGGTCTATGCCAGAGCGCTGGCCCTCTCTCAACCTTGATCGGGCAACGCCGGACGTTTTTCAACCGACATTGCGACGACTGCGTCCACCTTACGGTGCGGTCAGCTTCAATCCTGCAACACCCGCGAGGATCAATGCCACGCAGCCGATCCGCAGCATTCCGCCCGGCTCGCCTTCCATCGCGATACCCCAGGCCAGTCCACCGGCGGCGCCGATCCCGGTCCAGACCGCGTATACGGTGCCCATCGGCAACACACGCAGCGCCTGGGACATGCAGAAGAAGCTGGCAACCATCGCCGCCACGGTGGCCACGCTGGGCAACAAACGGCTGAATCCGTCCGACTGCTTCAGCAGCACAACCCAGGCGACCTCCCCGAGCCCGGCCAACGCCAGCCAGACCCAGGGATTAAGCGCGGATGCGGCAGGTGCTGGCAGCAATCAAGCGGCCTTCTGCTTCAGCAGGTTCATCGCCACCACCGTCTCGGCGATCTGCACAGCGTTCAGCGCCGCACCCTTGCGCAGATTGTCCGACACGCACCAAAACGCGATGCCGTTCTCGACCGTCGGGTCGCGGCGGATGCGGCTGACGAAGGTGGCGTCCTCGCCGGCGCAGTCGACCGGCGTGATGTAGCCTCCATCTTCGCGGCTATCCATCACCACCACGCCCGGCGCATCGCGCAGGGCCTGGCGCACTTCGGCGACGGTGGCGGGGTTGTGGAATTCGACGTTGATGGCCTCGGAATGACCGATGAACACCGGCACGCGCACGCAGGTCGCGTGCACGGCTATGTCGGGGTCGAGAATCTTCTTGGTCTCGACCACCATCTTCCATTCTTCCTTGGTCGAGCCGTCTTCCATGAAGGCGTCGATATGGGGGATGACGTTGAAGGCGATCGGCTTGGAGAAGATCTCGGTCTGCGGGGGATCGTTGACGAAGCTCCCCTTGGTCTGGCGGAACAGTTCGTCCATGCCTTCCTTGCCGGCGCCGCTGACGGACTGGTAGGTGGCGACCACCACGCGCTTGATCTTGAACAGGTCGTGCAGCGGCTTCAGCGCCACAAGCATCTGGATGGTGGAGCAGTTGGGGTTGGCGATGATCCCCTTCTTGATCTTGTTCAGCGCCTGCGGGTTCACTTCGGGGATGACCAACGGCACGTCCGGATCCATGCGGAACTGGCTCGTGTTGTCGATCACCAGGCAGCCCTGGCTGGCGGCGCGCGGCGCGTGCACGACGGAGATCGATGCACCGGGGCTGAACAGGGCGATATCGGTCTTCGAGAAATCGAACGTCTCCAGGTTCTGCACCTTGAGCACACGTTTCTCGCCGAACGAGATCTCCTGGCCAACGGACCGGGCTGAGGCGAGGGCTACGATGTCTGTAATCGGGAACTTGCGCTCGTACAGGGTTTTGATGATTTCGCGTCCGACCGCCCCGGTGGCGCCGACAACCGCGAGCCTGTAGCCCATGTCCCATCTCCTGATTTCACTGATATCCCTGAGCGGATACGTATCGTCCATCGCTAACGGTGCCACGGTGTTATCGCAAGCATTGCTTCGGAAGACCTGGGTTGATGCTAAGGATGCAGGTCTTCGCGATAGATCGCGGTCAGCGGCACGCCGTCCTCGCCGATGGTGCCGCGATACATGCCGGCGCAGTTGAACGGAAGCGAGACGTTTCCCGCCGCATCCACCGCGATCAGCCCGCCGGAGCCGCCGATCTGGCCCAGGCCTTCGACCACCAGTTCGGACGCCACTTCAACGCTCTCACCGAGATAGCGCATCCGGCAGGCGATCTCGTGGGCGGCGGCGTAGCGGATGAAGAACTCGCCGTGGCCGGTAGCTGAAATCGCGCAGGAGGCATCGTCCGCCCAGGTGCCGGCGCCGAACACCGGGCAATCGCCGATGCGACCGGGCGCCTTGCCGGTCATGCCACCTGTGGAGGTGGCTGCGGCGACATGGCCCATCGCGTCGCAGGCCACAGCACCCACGGTGCCGTGCTTCGCCGCGTCGTCCCGCGTGTCTTCCGCCGATTGCCGGCGGCGCTCCATCTCGACCAGCAGCGCCTCCCACCGGCGATTGGTGTGCGGATGTGCTGCGGGGGCGAAGGCCACACCGTTGTCGCGGCAGAAATCCTCAGCACCCCTGCCGTGCAGCATGACATGCTCGGAGGCGAGCACGGCGCGCGCGGCCAGGACGGGGTTGCGCGGGCCCAGAATGCCGGCCACCGCACCGGCCTCACGCGCAGCACCGTTCATCACGGCGGCGTCCAACTCATGCTTGCCGGCGGAGGTATAGACGGCGCCATGTCCGGCGTTGAACAGCGGGTCGTCTTCCAGCGCCACCACCGCCTGGGTCACCGCGTCAAGCGCGGAGCCGCCGGCTTGCAGCACCGCGTGGCCGGCCAGCAGTGCGCGGCGCAGGCCGGCATGGAAGGCGGCCTCGGCGTCCGGCGTCATGGTTTCGCGGCGCATGGTTCCGGCACCGCCATGGATGGCGAGAATGGCTGGCATCGAAATCTCCCTGCTGGATCATTATGCGCAAGATCATGTGGCCACTGCGTCGCGCAGCCAAAACCGCAGGTTTATCGCCACCTGACGTATTTCTCTAGAAAAAGCGCTTGGGGTTCGCGATCGGCGCGTTGTCGTTCCACGCCAGGAACGCCCGCACGATGCGGATGATGAACCACACGCCCACCAGCGGCAGCAGAACCAGGCCGATCCCCACGAAGATCAGCACGACGCCCACCAATCCCAGGGCGAATCCGATCCAGAAGGTGCGAATGGCGTAAGTGAAGTGGCTCTCCCACATCGTGCCGACCGCGGACGGCCGTTTCATGTAGGCGAGCACCAGGGCGCCAATCGAGGTAAAGCCAACAACGAAGCTGCATGCGTAGAGGATGTTGACGATCAACACCATTTTCTTGGCTTCTTCGGCAGCGGTAGGCACGTCAGCCGGGATGCTCCCGCTCATGGGCCACTCCTGTCGGATTAACTTTCGGTAAGCGAGTGTTTCATTCTTTGATCCAAATGCGCAAGAAGTGCGACGTGTAACAGTCTTGCGATCTTGGCTGCAGGCTACCTCAAAGATGCTGACAGCGCAGAGATCGTGTTGATCCAGCCCAGCACATCCCCCATCGATTTGGCCTCGAACGCCACCGTCCGCGCGGCCAGGCGTTCTGCGCCCGGGATGATCGCGGCCTGGTCGGCGATAGCGGCGAGCGTGAGGTCGATCTGCAGGCGGTAGGGTCCGTCGATCACTGCCGGCTTGCACGCGCCGAGGTCGCGCACCGCAGCCTCGGCGCAGTGGCGGATCGCATGGCAGGCCTTTTCCGGCGACAGCGAACGCGCCGCACGCTGGCCGATGGCGTGCTTGACGGTGACGGTTCGAACACCCGGAAACATTCCCCCGCATTGCAGCATGAGCTGATCGTCGCCGGTCAGCAGCACCACCGGCACGCCCATGCTACCGGCATAGGCGCCATAAAGCGTGGCCTCGGCGCAATCGATGTCGTTCACCCTTATGGCGTGGAACGCGAAGCCGTTGATGGTGTGGGACAACACGCCGTGCCGCCCGGCGCCGGCGTGATAGCCGGTGAAGAACACCGCGTCGAAGCTGGAATCAAGCCCAGCGCACATGCCTCCCGCCTTCGGCCGGCCCAGTAGCACCTCGGCGCGCGGATCGAGCAGATCCGGCAGCAGGTTCATCTGCGGGCCGTGGCTGTCATTTACCAGCACCTCGGTAGCGCCGCCGTTGAACGCGCCTGATATGGCGGCGTTGACCTCCAGGGTCATCAGACGGCGGGCGCGCTCGTATTCCAGGTTGCCCGGCTCGCCATGCGATGGGACAACAACGCCGGCGACACCCTCGATGTCGGCTGAAATGAAGATTTTCATGGCGAATCCTTCGCGAGGGTTTGGCGCAATCCCAGCCTGGTGTTGCCGGCGCGGCCGATGGTGGTTTCCGCCGCCATCAGCGCATCGAGCACCGCATGCTGCGTGCTTTCGGCCATAGCCTGAAAGAGCAGATCGATCTTCGTCTCCGCCAGCACATGCATCGGCAGGATGTCGGTCTTCGATATCAACGGCGTGCGGTTGGCGGTGGTGAACCCGATGGCGATGTCGCCGCTGCCATGGCCCCAGAAGCTGCCCACCCGCGCCAGCCCGACGCCGAACCGGCGAATGACACGACGAAGTTGGCGATGGTCGAGCGGGATGTCCGTTGCCATGATGACGATGACCGAGCCTTTCTCGACATTTTCCGGGTGCGGTGGGCCGATGCGCCGCCCGTCAGCCAGACGCAGATCGCCGGCGCGGCCGAAATTGCACAGCGCCAGCACGCCCAGATGACGCTCCGCGCCATCGAGGCTGATCGCGCGGGATGCAGTGCCGATGCCACCTTTGAAGCCAAAGCAGCTCATTCCCGCGCCAGCGCCCACGGCACCGGACGCGAAATCCACGCCTGCCGCCTCCAGCGCCGCCACCGCGTCGGCCTCGGTTAGCGCCATCGCCTGGATGTCATTGAGAAAACCATCATTGCACTCGCCCACCACGGGGTTGACGGTGGGCAGCCTGCGGCCAATGCCGGGGTTGGCCTGGACGGCGCGACGGATAAGGGCGTTGGCGCAGGTGCCGACCGAGAGCGTGTTGGTCAGCAGGATCGGCGTCTCAATCTGGCCGAGTTCGTCGATCTGCACCAGGCCCATGGTTTTGCCGAAGCCGTTCAAGACATAGGATGCGGCCACCGGGCGGTCGCGATAGATGTCGCCACCATGCGGCACGATGGCGGTGATGCCTGTTCGGATATCGCCATCCACCAGCGTGCGATGGCCAACGCGGACGCCGGGCACATCGGTAATGCGGCCTTGGTGGGTCAACGCAGCTTCTGGTCCAACGCGTCCCGCAGCCCGTCGCCGAACACGTTGAAGGCGAGCACGATGACGAAGATCGCAAGGCCGGGAAACAAGGTCAGATGATCGGCCACACCCAGGAAACTGCGCCCATCGGCGAGCATCGCGCCCCATTCCGCACTTGGCGGCCTGGCGCCGAGGCCGATGAACGACAGGCTGGCGGCGGTAAGAATGGATGTGCCGAGCCGCAGCGAAGCATAGACGATCACCCCCGGCATGGCGCCCGGCAGGATGTGGCGCAGCATCAGCATCGGCGCCTTCACGCCGATGCTGCGCGCCGCCTGCACATACAGGGTCTGCTTCAACGCCAACGTGCTGCCGCGGACCAGACGGGAGAACACCGGAACGCTGAACACTGCGATGGCATAGATCACGTTGTCGATGCCCGGCCCCAGCAGCGCCACCACGCCGATCGCAAGAATGATTCCGGGGAAGGCAAGCAGCACGTCCATCAGCCGCATGAGCACACCGTCAATCCAGCCGCCGAAGAAACCACTTATTAGACCGATGACCACGCCCACGCTGGCGCCCAGCGCCACGGACAGAAAGCCCACCGTCAGCGACACCCGACCGCCCCAGATGATCCGGCTCAGCAAGTCGCGCCCATAGGCGTCGGTGCCGAGCCAGTGAAGGGCGGAAGAGCCCTCGAGGATGTTGTCGTAATCGGGCGCGACTGGATCGAACGGGGCCACGAAAGGTGCAAAGACTGCGGCCAGGATGATCAGCAGGATGATGCCGCCGGCGATCAGGGCGATGTGCTGCCTACGGAAGCGGCGCCAGAACTCGCCGAGCGGGGTGCGGATCCTGGTGGCGATCACCGGCTCCGGAAGGGTCTCGCTCATTTCAGCCGGATCTCCGGATTGGCGACGGCGTAGAGCAGATCGACGAGAAGATTGATCAGCACGAATTCGAGCGAGAACAGCATGATCTCGGCCTGGATCACCGGGTAGTCCCGGAACGACACGCTGTCCTCCAGCAGGCGCCCCAGCCCGGGCCAGGAGAACACCGTCTCGATGACGATGGCACCGCCAAGCAGGAAACCGAATTGCAGGCCGGTCAGTGTGATGACGGGGATCAGCGCGTTGCGCAGCGTGTGCTTCCAGGCCACAGACGCTTCCGACACGCCCTTCATGCGCGCGGTGCGCACGTAGTCCTCCTGCGACACCTCCACGAAGGCCGAACGGGTGAACCGCGCCATCACGGCGGCGACGCCGATGCCAAGCGCAAATGCAGGCATCACGAAATGCTGCCAGGTGCCGTAGCCGCTGGTGGGCAGCCAGCCGAGGCGGACCGAGAACAGGTCGATCATCAGCAGCCCCAGCCAGAACCCGGGAAACGATACACCGGAAATCGCCAGCACCATGCCAGCCCGGTCCTGCCAGCGGCCGCGCCTGATGCCGGAAAACACGCCGATGCCGATGCCCACCACGGTCGACCAGGCCATCGCCACCACAGTCAGCCACAAGGTCGGCATGAACCGCTCGCCGATCACCGACGCCACCGGCTGGCGGGTCTTGGTGGAGCGGCCGAGCCTGCCATGCAGCGTGTTGTCAACCCAACGCACATATTGCGACCAGATTGGGCCATCCAGGCCCATGTCCTTGCGAATGGCCTCGATGTCGGCCGGCAACGCCTCCGGCCCGGCTTCAAGCCGCGCGGGATCGCCGGGCAGCGCGTGGACGAAGCCGAACACGAAGATGGAGACGGCGAGGAGCACCGGAATGGTGCCCCCCAGCCGCCGGATCAGGTAGGCGAGCACCGAGGGCCTAGTTCAGCGCAGCTTCTTCGGTCAGCATCTGGCCGTCGGGCAGGACGTAGATACCCGACAGCTTCTTGGATTTGGCGGCAATGTTGTCGTCCGACACCAGGAACACCCATGGCACATCCTTCCAGATCTGCGCCTGGGCGTCCTTGTAGGCTTCCATCCGCACCGCCGTATCTGCGGTGGTCAACCCCTTCTCGATTGCAGCATCCGTCACGGGGTTTGAGTAATACGCAACATTGAAAAGCGAGGGCGGGAAGGATTTGCTGTAGAACAACGGGCGCAGGCCCCAATCGGCATCGCCGGTCGAGGCCGACCAACCATTGTAATACATCAGCGTCGTGGCATCCGCCGGGGTCTTCACGTTCCACACCTTGGCCGCTGCGGTGCCGGCCTCAAGCGGTTCGACCGAAACCCTCACCCCCACGGCGGCGAATTGCTGCTGCAGGAACTCCAGAGCGCGCTTGGTGATGGTGGAATTCCCGCCCCAAAGCGGAGCTTCGAATCCATTCGGGTAGCCCGCTTCCGCCAGCAGCGCCTTCGCCTTTGCGGGATCGTAGGAATACGTGGTGCTCTGCTTGCTGTAGCCGGACAGATTGGCCGGCAGCGGTGCATTAAGAATTACGCCATAGCCGTTGAAGACCACTTTCAGAAATGCAGCCTTGTCCACGGCATAGTTCAGTGCCATCCGCACGCGGACATCGTCGAACGGCTTGCGCATGGTGTTCAGCCCGACGTAGCGCACATAGATCGAGCGGCTGGCGACGATGTCAATGGCAGGATTTTTCTCCACCACGCGCACCAGTTCCGGCGGCATCGGAAAGATGAACTGGGCCTCACCGGCCTGCAACGCGGCCATGCGGCTGCCGTTCTCGGGCATGCTCTTCATCGTCAGCGTGTCGATCTTGGGCAGGCCGGGTTTCCAGTAGTGCTCATTCTTGGCCAGCTTCAAGGTGTCAGTTGTCCAGGACACGAACTTGTAAGGCCCCGTGCCAACCGGGTGCCGGCCGAGATCCTTGCCGAATTCGGCGATCGCCTTCGGACTGGAGATCGCAAAGGCCGGGTGCGCGAGGTTGTTGATAAAGGCGCCGAATGGGTTGGTGAGCGTGATCTTGACGGTGAATTCGTCGACCACCTCGATCGATTTGATCGGCTGGAACAGCGCAGCACGCTTCAGGTGATTCTCAGGATCGCGCGCCCGATCAAAACAGATTTTCACCGCTTGGGCGTTGAACGGCGCGCCGTCGCTGAACGCGATGCCGTGGCGAAGATGGATCACGAATTCGTCGGCAGTCGGGCTGGCGTCGGTGCTTTCGGCCAGCACCGGGATCAGTTTCATGTCCTTGTCGAAGCCGTACAGCCCCTGGAGCATGGTGCGCGTCGCGGTCAGGGACAGGTTGTCGTTCAGGTCGGCCGGATCGAACCCGTTGATGTTGGCGTCAAGCCCGATTGTCACATCCCCGGCGGCCCAGGCGGGGGTCAGTGGGGATGCGGCGAGGGCCGCCATGAAAGCAAGCTTCCGAACGGTTTGGAACATGATGTTCTCTCCTCAGTAACTGCCGCCCACCGAATGGCGGGCGACGAAATGGTTGGGGCCGACCTGCACCAAGGGCGCGACGATGGGCGGGTCGGACAGGGCACGCAACGGGCTTGGCACCTCGCTCTCGTCCAACTCCATCAGCCGGCGACGCTGGGCGGGATCGGGGATCGGCACGGCGGCGAGCAGCTTCTTGGTGTAGGCGTGCGCGGGCGCGTTGAACACCGCTTGGCGCGGCCCGATTTCGACGATCTGGCCGAGATACATCACCGCCACGCGGTGGCTGACGCGCTCGACAACCGCCATGTCGTGGCTGATGAACAGCATGGCGAGGCCGAGGCGGGATTGGAGTTCCATCAGCAGGTTTACGACCTGGGCGCGGATGGAGACGTCGAGTGCTGCCACTGCTTCGTCGGCGATGATGACTTTGGGGCTGCTGGCCAGCGCGCGGGCGATGCAGACGCGTTGGCGTTGGCCGCCGGACATCTCATGCGGATATCGGAGCGCGTGCTCGGGCGCGAGGCCCACTTCGCGCAGCAGATCCTGCACGCGGCGCTCGGCCTCGGCGCCGCGGGCGATGTTGTGGGTGATCATCGGCTCGGCGATGGAGAACCCCACTGTCAGCCGCGGATTCAACGACGCGAACGGGTCCTGGAACACGAACTGCACATCGCGATGCAGCCGGGCCTCGGTGGTGCCGGTGAGGTGGGTGATATCAACGCCGTCGAGATGGATGCGGCCGCACTCGGGCTGCTCCAGCCGGATGATGCTGCGCCCGGTGGTGGACTTGCCACAGCCGCTTTCGCCCACCAGAGCGAGCGTTTCGCCGGGCTGCACCGACAGCGACACCTGCTCCACCGCATGGATGCGGGCGCGCAGGCGAAAGTTGCGGCGGACGGGAAAGCGCGTGACAAGGCCTTCGATGTCGAGCACCGGGCCAACATCTGATCGCACCGTGTCCTGCGGCTGGGACACCACGCCGCCGATATCGAAGGCGCGTGGCAAGACTTCGTCCGACAACGCTCCGAGCCTGGGCACGGCGGCCAAAAGCGCCTTTGTGTAAGGGTGTTGCGGGCGGGAGAAGATGGTGTCCACATCGCCCTCCTCCACCTGGCGTCCCAGCCGCATCACCGCGACGCGATCGGCGATTTCGGCCACCACGCCCATGTCGTGGGTGATGAAGATCATGCCCATGCCGGTTTCCTGCTGCAGCGAGCGCAGCAGGCGGAGAACCTGGGCCTGCACTGTCACGTCCAGCGCCGTGGTCGGCTCGTCGGCGATCAGCAGGCGGGGGCGGCAGGACAAAGCGAGTGCGATCATCACGCGCTGGCGCATGCCGCCGGACAGTTCGAAGGGGTAGCGGCGCAACTGGCGCGCGGGGTCGGCGATGCGGACGCGGCCGAGCAGGCGGGCGGCCTCGGCCGACGCCGCCGTCTCGTCCATGCCCTGGTGCAGCATGATGGCCTCGGCGATCTGCTCGCCGATGCGCAGCACCGGGTTGAGGCTGGTCATCGGCTCCTGGAAGATCATGGCGATCTCCGGCCCGCGAATGCTGCGCATCGTCTCCTGCGACAGCTTCGCAAGGTCCCGCGTCTGGCCGCTTCTGTCGGTGAAGCCGATTCTGCCATGGGTCACACGACCGCCGGCATAGTCGATCAGCCGGGTGATCGCGAGCGAGGTGACCGACTTGCCGGAGCCGGATTCGCCAACCAGCGCTAGGGTTTCGCCGGCGCGCACATGCAGATCAAGGTCGTGGATAACCTCGACCGGCCCACCCTCGGCGGGAAAGCTGACGCGCAGGCCTGAAATGTCCACAAGCGGCGCCAGGCCAACGGTGCCGGCTGGCGAGAGATCAATATTTGACGCAGATACCATGATGCAGCGAAACACGGACGGACAGTTCGATCAATCTGTCCCATCGCACTCAGAACGGATGTCCGCCGCATGGCCCACGTTACGATGACCCGCGACACGATGACCCGCGCCGCGCTCGAAAGCCTGGACGCCACCGATCCGCTGGCGCCGATGCGGGCGCAGTTCAGCCTGCCGGAGGGCGTGATCTATCTGGACGGCAACTCGCTCGGAGCCATGCCACGCGCCACTGCCGCCCGTGTGGCGGAGGTGGTGCAACGCGAATGGGGCCAGGGCCTGATCCGCAGTTGGAACGACGCGGGATGGATCGATCTGCCCGGCCGCGTTGGCGACAAGATCGCCCGCCTGATCGGCGGCGACGCGGGTAGCGTGATGGTGGCCGACAGCACCAGCGTTAACCTGTTCAAGCTGCTTTCGACCGCATTGTTCCTACGGCCGGACCGCAAGAAGATCCTGTCCGAAGCAGGAAACTTCCCGACCGACCTCTACATCGCCGAGGGCCTGCGCGCCCTTCTCGACCACGGCCATCGCCTGGACATCGCCGATACGCCCGACATCATCGCCGCAATTGACGAAAATACGGCGGTGGTGATGCTCACCCACGTGAACTTCCATAGCGGTCGCATGCTCGACATGGGCGCCATCACCCGGGCCGCGCACGCCAAGGGCGCGTTGATGCTGTGGGATCTGGCGCATTCCGCCGGCGCCATGCCAATCGATCTGGTGGCCCATGACGTCGATCTGGCGGTAGGCTGTGGCTACAAATATCTCAATGGTGGCCCGGGTGCGCCGGCTTTTCTCTATGTCGCGCCCCGGCTGCAGGACATCGCCCGATTTCCAATCACCGGCTGGCTGGGCCACGCGCAGCCTTTCGCCTTCGAGCCCGGCTACCGCCCAGCAACTGGCATCCAGCGCGCGGTGGTGGGCACGCCGCCGGTCATCAGCTTGGCTGCACTTGAAGTCGGCGTGGATCTCGCGCTTTCGGCCGAATTGGCCGAAGTGCGGGCGAAGTCGGTGATGCAGACGGAGATCTTCGGACGGTTGATCGTGGAGCGTTGCGCTGGGCATGGGCTGGTGGTCGCGTCGCCGCTCGAGCCCTCAATGCGGGGCAGTCAGGTGTGCCTGGCGCATCCGCATGCCTACGCGATAATGCAGGCACTGATCGCGCGCAGCGTGATCGGCGATTTCCGGGCGCCAAATATTCTGCGGTTCGGGATGACTCCGCTGTATCTGGGTTTTGCAGAGTTGTGGGATGCGGTGACGGTCATCAATGACGTGATGGCTACAAGGGCCTGGCAGGCAGCGGAATATCAGACGCGATCCAGAGTAACCTGATGGGGTGAACGACGAGACAGGGCAAGAATTTTCTTGGGCCGCAGCGTGAAGCGAGTGGTCAGTCTCAGTTTCGCGCACCGATGAAGATGCGCGCCTGCTGTCCAAGAGCGGCCAGATAGTCGCCGGCTACAACGTCCCAATCACCGTCGACGACAAACACCGACTTACCAAGAGCCGCAAAGCGCGGGTTGGAACTCCTGGTTTGCCGGGCTTTCGGCTCGCAATTACGGTTCGGGTATGAGCGACGTCGTTTCTCGGTTCTACTCCCCCACCGCACGCGTGACGGTGAACGGCGCGCGTGCGTCGTCAAGAGCCGCGTAGATCACAGCTTCCAGCGCACCCACGTCCTGCGGCTGGAACACGCTGTGGGCGATCACCAGATGCCGCTCCACCCGAAGCCCATCGGGCAGTGGGGTGTAATGCGCGGTGTAGCTTCCGGCAGCGTTGACCATCGCAACCTCCTTGGGGATCGCGCTGGTCCCTGCACCTTCAGGCAACTCGATCCGGGTGGTCCAGGCAAGGTCCTTGGCGCCGATCATCATCGGATTGCGGCGCCCGGTCTCCCGCGACAGATATTGGCGAAGCTGAGCGGGGCGCGACAGATCCAGCCCGGCCGGCGCCGGGATGGCCGCCGCCGCACAGCAAGGCGGCGCACCATGCGGGCTGCGCCAACGCGCCTCGATGCTGAACGGCGTCGAAAGATCGCGCGGCGAGGATGTGGTGTATTCGCCGAACCCGCCCTCCGACGTCGCGCGCAGCACCTGCTCGGCCAGATCGGCGGTCGACGACGCGTTGGCGATGGCGCTGCGGATGTTGGATTCCGAATACGCCGACATCGACAGTTTTGCCACTCCTTCGATCGTACCGTCCGCCATCAGCTTTGCCGTGGCGTCCAATCGGTACTGCGCATCATCGGGGCGAAGCTCCGGCGTACGGGCCACACGGCCGAATTCGGTGGCGATCACCACAAGCTTGCCTGACAACGTCGGGTCCAGCGCTTCGAATCGCGCATAGGGGTTTGTCGGGTTCAGGAACAGGTCGAAGTCCGGCAGGTAGATGATCGCGTGGTTGAACTGGCTGACCCAGAGTGGCAGCGGCTCGAACCGGCGGCCCCAGTCGATGATTGCCGGGTCCGCCTTGATCCCACGCGCCGCCAACAGCGACTGCATGATGACGACATGGTCCTTGCAGTCACCATAGCCGCGCGCCAGAACTTCGCCGGCCGGATGCGGCACCCAGCCATCGTTCTGATCGAGATACACCGCCACGTAGCGGATGTTGACCGTCACCCAGTTGTAGATGGCCCGGGTCGCATCGAGCCCGGTGCGATCGCCCACAATAGTCGCCGCAAGCCCCTCGATCTGCGGGGTCACCACCGCGCGATCGAGATTCTGGCGGTGATAGATGGCCCCGATGGCTTCGAGGTTTGGTAGGCTGGTGGCCAGGAACACCGGCTGGAAATCGCTGCTGGCAACCGAATTGCGCTCAGGCTCCATGCCGGGCCGATCGGCGATGCGGGCCGTCACGTGGCGGATGCCGCCGTCCTTGGTCTCCTGCACCGCAAACCCGCCGCGGGCACGCCAGGTCAATGGCACGCTTTCGGGTGCGGTAACCTCGACGATCTGCTCGCCCACCGCCCATTCCTGCGGCGCCTGGCTAATGATCTGCAGGCCCAGCAGCGGCGGTGTCTTCTGGGTCTCGCGCCAGATCACGTGCGTGCGGCTGCCTTCACGCAACTGGGGGAACAGCACGGTGGTGGTCTGGCTGTCGGTGAAGCCGGGGGCACTTTGCGAGGCCTGGCTCGGCCGTGTGAAGATGCTGCCCGGCTGCACCACCAGGCGGGTGCCATCCGGCTGATCGACCCATGCCTCCACCAATTCGAGTGACTGGCTTTTCGGATAGAAATCCATCGTCTCCCGCTCACCGGCCGAGATGCCACGGCGCGACAGCAACGTGGCATCAGACCGGACGGTGCGCACATAGGTCTGGTCCGGATTGACGACGTAGCTCTCCACGTAATGATCCAGCCGCAGATGCTGACCGATATCCGCCGGCGCGGCGACAGCCGGCAGGGCGCCCGCAAGCAGCAGCGTGAGGCACATTGCCGCCACCAGGCGCCTGATCATCACATGCATCCCCACACTCCTTCGTTCATTCGCGCAGGCTATGATGCGTTCACCTGAATGATCCACCGGTAACCCTGGATCATGGCCACGAAACTATCGCAGAGATTCTATCGCCGGGTTAACAGGCACGTCGCGCACAACAAAAAAACGAGCACCATCGCTGGTGCCCGTTCTTCATAACCGTATGGCCATTCGCTTTAGGCAGTCGCCGCAGCGGCCTTCTTGTCGCGCGCCTTGATGATGCGGCGCTTGATCACCTGGGCTTCCTCGGGAAGCTTGGTGTTCGGCGTCGACAGCAAGAACGAATCGATGCCACCGTTGTGCTCGACCGTGCGGATACCGCGGGTCGACAGGCGCATCGTGATGCTCATGCCGAGGATATCGGACAGCATCGAGGAATGCTGGATGTTCGGCAGGAAGCGGCGGCGGGTCTTGTTGTTGGCGTGGCTGACGTTGTTACCCGACAGGACACCCTTGCCTGTAATCTGGCAGCGGCGGGACATCGTTGAATTCCTCAATCGAACAAGAGCACTGGCCGCAGCACGGCGCCCGGAAACTTGGCAAGGCAGGGGTTATGACGAAACGACGGCCGTGCGTCAAGGAGAACGCGTGGAACAAACCAGGCAGATCGGCCCGGGGTAGCGAGCCACCAACGGATCGGACGTCACCAAAGTGATATCGCCGGCGATCGCCTGGGCGAACAGCATGCGATCGAACGGGTCCTTACGGATCATAGGCAGCAAATCGACGACCCATCTGCGCGCCGGTAATGGGAACTTCCAGATAGCCGGCGTCCAGCAATCCGCGTCGCGCCACATCGTTGCCTATGTCTTCAAGCATGGCACAGGCAGATTGCGGAAGCCGGTCCGGCATCCCTTGCCCCGAAGCAGAAGATGCGTGCCGAGCAGCAGGCTCACGCCAGTCTGTCTGACGCCGCGGGGTCGCCGCCGCTAAACAAGATGGCGATGACATCGGCGCCCATCGTATCGACATCATCCGGAACCTTGATCTGCCCGGCAGGCCAGCCGATGTCATGTCTGCCACGCGGCGCCTCCAGCGCTTCGACCTTCACGAGCGGATTCACAGCCTTGGCAATGACGAACGGCTCACCCTTGATCGCCTTGTCGATCAGGCGGGACACATGCGTCTTTGCCCCATGAAGGTTGACAACGACCATTGCCTCGCTCCTTCGTCCATCAGGCTCAGTTCACTGGATCACAGCCATCAAGGTCAATGGGTCTCGATGTTGTCGTCGCCTTGGCGGAACTCCCCGGCCCGCACACTCTCGATGGCATTTCCCAAAATGCGCACGATCGACTCATCGTCGAGCGAGCGGGTCAGCATGCCCAAGGCACCACCCAGCAGGGCTGATGCCACGGCGATGGAGCTGATGTTCTGCCCAGTCATGAACTCGATCGCCTTGTCCACAACGGCACCGGCGTGGCTGAGATCGGCCGGAGCCTGGTCCATGCCGTCTTCAAGATCGCTCATTCATCACTCTTTCATCACATATCGTCATTGTGCGGCAATATCGGCCGCGAGTTCCTGCTGTTCCGCCTGCAGCGCCCACATCCTTGCGTAGGTACCACCCAGTGCCAGAAGGGCGTTGTGTGTGCCGCGTTCAACCACCTCGCCCTGGTCGAGCACGATGATCTGATCGGAGTCCACCACTGTGGAAAGTCTATGCGCGATGGTCAGTGTGGTGCGGTTGCGCGACAGGCGACGCAACGCGAGCTGGATCTCCTGCTCGGTGCGGGTATCGAGCGCGCTGGTTGCCTCGTCGAGAATCAGGATGCGCGGGTTCTTCAGGATGGTGCGGGCGATGGCCACGCGCTGCTTTTCGCCTCCGGACAGTTTCAGGCCACGCTCGCCCACCCGCGTCTCATACCCATCCGGCAGACGGAGCACGAAATCATGCACCTGCGCCAGCCGCGCCGCCTCCTCGATCTCGGCTTCCGTGGCACCCGGGCGGCCATAGGCGATGTTGTAGCGGATCGTGTCGTTGAACAGCACGGTGTCCTGCGGCACCACGCCGATGGCGGCGCGCAGGCTGTCCTGGGCGATGTCGCGGATATCGGTGCCATCCACGCAGATGCTGCCGGAGGTGGCGTCGTAGAAGCGGAACAGCAAACGGCTGATGGTCGATTTCCCGGCGCCGGTCGGCCCCACGATCGCCAGCGACTGGCCCGGCTTCACTGTGAAGCTGACCCCGCGCAGAATCACCCGGTCGGGCCGGTAGCCGAACACCACATTGTCGAACACCACCTCCGC
>JAYTHH010000454.1:0-9095 GCA_043732745.1 Rhodospirillales bacterium | reverse complement strand
AAACGGCCTGGAACTGGCTCATCGCAGATCCCGCCCGTATAACTTCGATCGGAAGCCGCGACTGGGCGTGTGTCAGTCTTTAGACGGGTTGGTATAATTTCGTGTTTCTGGAGGCGGTGAAGGCGGCGCTGACGGCCGATCCGGCCTATCGCGACCATGTGTTTCATGAGCCTCCGGTGGCGGGATTGCGTGCAATGGGCCGGATCTACGCCGGCTGGGCGATGTCGCATCCGTATTTCCGCGACGAGATGTGGCGCGAGGCGGGATTTGGGTCGCTGGAGGCGTATCTCGAAGGCTCGTGGGATCGCACGTTCGCAAGGCGGGATGCGAACGATCTTCTGGCGCAGATCGGCATCTGGCAGGCTGGCGATATCAGCCGAACCAAGGCGTTCGCCGGCGATTTCCCACGCGCCATGGCATCGATCACGGCTGATGTCCTGCTGATGCCAGGGGGCACGGATCGTTACTTCCAAGTAGCGGACAACGAAGCTGAAATTCCGCTGCTGACTGCCGCGCGGTCGGTTGCATTGCGCCCTATCTCGTCGCCGCATGGCCATCGCGCGGGCAATCCGCACAGTATTCCGGCCGATCGCGAATTCCTGCGCGCGCAGGTGGCGCAGTTCCTGCAAACCTGACATTTGCCGCAAGCTGCGCCCCGCCGAATCGGTCGTCATTTGGGGCGGCAATCCGATCGGCATCCAGCTGAAGGTGATGAACCACGGGGTGCGAGCGCGCACGGAACGGGGCGCGAGGCTGATGGTGATCGATCCGTATCGGGCCAGGACGGCTGATGGGCAAACATGGATCTGGCGGTGCCGTGTTCCACGACACCGCCATCTGGATGGCTCCTCTCTCAATCTTAAGTGTCAGTAAGCCCCGGCCCAGCCGTCGCGGCGGGGGTCAGAGCCGGCGATGCGCAGGGTGTTGTCTGCGATGGTGATCACGTTCATGGCGCAGGGTCCGCCGAGCGGGGGCACGATGTTTAGTTTGTGACCGCGGCGTTCGAGGTCACCGAGCACGGCGGGGCCGAAGCCGTCCTCGATGGTGAGGGTGAAATCTCCGCCATGTGGCCAGTTCGCGGATTGGCCTGGCTGGCTGCTGGTCCAGCGCGGGCGTTCGACGGCGGCCTGCGATTGATTGCCATCATCGAGAAGCGCTGATATGACCTGGAAGCTCACCTGCACCTGATTGTCAGCGCCGGGAGTCCCGAGAACGGCGTGCAGCGCGCCGTCCTTCAGGATCATTGCCGCGTTCATCGTGTGGCGCACCCGCTTGCCGGGCACCAGGCGGTTCGGGTGGCGCTCGCCGAGATGCCAATAGGCCATGCGGTTGTTGAGCAGGATGCCGGTATCGCCCGCCATGCTACCGGAGCCGAAGGCGGAGTTGATGCTTTGGATGGCTGACACGGCGTTGCCGTCGCGATCGATCACGCAGAAATAGGTGGTGTCGGCTTCGACCGAGACGGCATTGAGAAGTGATGGTTCGGCGGCGCGATCCATCGCGATGGCGGCGACATGCGCATCGGTGTTGGCATCCGACAGCAGCATCTCCACCGGTACCGTCTCGAAGCGCGGATCGGCGCCGTAGCGCTCGCGGTCAAGGAAGGCGCGCTTTTTGGCTTCGACCATGATGTGCACACGATCGGCTGGTGACAGCGTGGCGAGGTCATAGCGCTCCAGCATCTTCAGCATTTGCAGCGTGGAGAAGCCGGTGGAGTTTGGCGGCGTCTGGCGAATTTCCCAGCCACGATAGGTGATGGCGATCGGGGTCTGCACTTCCGGCTGATAGGCGGCGAGATCGGCTTCGGTGATCAGGGTGCCGTGGCCGGCGATGCGTTTGGCCAGCTTGCCGTGGTAGAAGGTTTCGGTGCCATCGGTTGCGATCTCTTCGAGTGTGCGGGCCAGGTTTTCCTGGCGGATCAGGCTGGCGATCACCGGCGCACGATACGTCTTGCTGGCCACCGCATCGAGGCGCGGCCCGTTCTCTCGTGCGAAATTCACGTAATGCGGGCTGGTGCCGAAGCCGAAGCGGGCGTGTTCGATGGCGGCTTCGAACAGGCGTGACCATGGCAACCTGCCGTGGGCGGCGTGCATCGCGGCGATGCCGCCCAGCGATCCTGGCACCGAAACCGAGCGCGGCCCCGTGACGTCCATGCCGCCCGCATATTCGGCGGTGGTGGCGGCAGCGGGGGCGAAGCCGCATCCGTTGTAGACGTGCCCAGCACCGTTCATCAGCACATGGTAGAAGCCATCACCGCCGAGGCCGGACATATGCGGCTCGACCACGCCCAAGGTGAGCGAGATCGCTGCCGCTGCGTCCACCGCGTTGCCGCCGGCGCGGAGGATGTCGAGACCCGCCTGCGTCGCCAGCGGGTGATTGGCGCCGACCGCGCCGTTGCGGCCGATGAGCGGTGTCCGCCAAGTACGCTGGCTCATGCAAGGTGTTCCTTGAAGTGGTCGGCAACAAGGTTGAAGATTCGTGTTCGGTGTGCGGGGCGGATGAAGCCGTGGCCGGCATAGTCGAACTCGGCGTAGACGACCTTCTTCTGGTGCGCCTGCATCGCCACCACGAACGTGTCGCTCTCGTTCTTTGGCACGCGCGGGTCGCGGTTGCCATGGGCCACAAGCAGCGGCGCGGTGACGCGGCTGACGTGGCGGATGGGGGAGATTTCGGCGAACAGGTCTTCGTGCGTTTCGGGGAATCCATATTCCCGGGCACGGTGATCGCGCCGCCAAGGGCCGGTTTTTTCCAGCAGGGTGACGAAATCGGCGATGCCGTAATAGTTCACTGCGGCAGCCCATAGATCCGGATAAAGCGTAATTGCGCCGAGCACCATCCAGCCGCCATAGGATTGGCCCATCACGCCTATGCGGTCCGGGTTGATGCCGGGTTGGGCTGCGAGCCAACGCCGGCCTTCTGCCAGATCGGACAGGCAGGCGGGACGCAGGTGGTTGTCGTCGCTTTCCATCGATGCGCGGCCGTAGCCGGTGCTGCCGCGCACGTTGGGCAGCAGGACCGCGAACCCCTGGTCGAGCAACATCTGGGTGTCGGCGCGGAAGTTGGCGCGGGTCTGCGAGGCGGGGCCGCCATGCACCCACACCACAGAGGGATAGCCGGCAGCCGGCGCCGTTGTGCGGGGAAGTGCGAACCAGCCGGGGATGGCCATGCCGTCGGCTGCTTTCCATTCGACCAGATACGGGGCCACCATGCTGGCGGGATCGATGCCGGCTTCAGCCAGCGGATCTGGGCGCAGCAACGCGGTGGCCTCGCCGTCGCGCCAGAGCCAGATGCCGGGTGGATCGATTGGGCTTTGGGCGGTGAAGGCGAGCGTTGTGCCATCGGGCGACCAGGCGAGATCACCCACGATGCCCTCGGGCAGGCCTTCGACCAATACGCCGTCCACGAACAGCCTGGCGTAACCGCGATCGTTCTCGATCACGGCCAGCTTGCCGCGGTTAGGCGCTTGCGACCATGCCTCCACGTCGCGGCCTTCGGCGGCGTGGATGAGTGAGACTCCGCCATTGGCGACATCGATCCGGCACAGACGCATGAAGTCGGCGCTGCCGTGGTCGGTGAGGCCCATCAGCGAGCCGTCCGTCTGCCAGCGAACGGATGTGTAGCGGGTGGGGCCGGGGGCCGGGATGATTTTGGTGGCACCGGTGTCCAGCTCGATCACCCAGAGGTGCTGGTCTGACGAGCTGCGGTCTTCGATCGCAGCCAGGCGTTCGCCGTTCCAGCCGCTGATGGAGATCTGGCCGGGGCCTTCCAGCACCTGTGTGACGGCGCCGGTGGCGAGCTCACGGATGAGCACGTCGAAGATGCGTTCGTCGCGGTCGTTGGCGGTGTAGGCGATACGGGTCGCGTCCGGCGACCAGGCGCCGAAATCGTGGATGACGTCTGGCGCCTCGGTGACAACGGTGGTTTCGCCTTCTGGCGTGATCAGGTGGAATTGCTGGCGCTCGTCGCCGCCGGCGTCGATACCGACGATGATGCGGTCGTCCATGGGGGAGCGGCGGATGATCGCCACTTTTTCCTCGAACGAGGTCAGCGCCCGTGCGTTGCCACCATCCACATCCATCACCCAGGCCTGGGGCAGGCCGGTGCCGCGCAGGTGGAACAGCCTTGTACCATCCTTGGAGAACGATGGCGTTTGGAAGGCGCCGATCTGGGTCCAGGTGTCGGGGGAATGGGGCATGCGTTGATCTCCTGCTCGTTTTCCCCATGCGACCACACCACGCCGATCTTGCAAACCCGCCGATCTTGCAAATTCAGAGGGAGTCATTAGAACATAGGAAGAACGCGGGTGGTGGTATGGAGCTTCTCGATAAACTGGCGATCCTGGCCGATGCAGCGAAATACGATGCGTCCTGTGCGTCGTCGGGCACAGAGAAGCGGCATTCTCTCGAGGGCGGCATCGGGTCGACGGAGGGGAGTGGCATCTGCCATGCCTACGCGCCGGATGGGCGGTGCATCTCTCTGCTGAAAATTCTGATGACCAACGCCTGCGTGTATGACTGCCTGTATTGCATCAATCGGCGCTCCTCGAACGTGCAGCGGGCACGGTTCACGGTGGCCGAGATCGTCACGCTGACGATGGGATTTTATAAGCGCAACTGCATCGAGGGGCTGTTCCTGTCGTCCGGCATTATTCGCTCGCCGGATTACACGATGGAGCAGGTGGTGGAGGTGGCGCGGTGCCTCCGCGAAGATCATGGGTTTCGCGGGTATATCCATTTGAAAACGATTCCGGATGCCGATCCGGCTTTGCTGGCGGCGGCGGGGCGCTATGCGGATCGGCTGTCCATCAATGTGGAGCTGCCGAGCCAGGAAGGGCTGGATACGTTTGCGCCGGAGAAGGATCTGCCGCGGATCCGGCAGTCGATGGGGCGGATGCGGGTGGCGATCGAGGCCGCGAAGGAGAAGGGTGCGCCTCGGTTTGCGCCGGCGGGGCAGAGCACGCAGATGATCGTGGGGGCCGATGCCAGCTCGGACCGGCAGATTCTGTCGATGAGCACCAATCTTTATGGGAATTACGGGCTTCGGCGGGTCTATTACTCGGCTTTCTCCCCGATCCCCGACTCGTCGTCTGCGCTGCCGCCGGCAGCCGCGCCTTTGCTGCGCGAGCATCGGCTGTATCAGGCGGATTGGCTGCTGCGGTTCTACGGGTTCACCGATGACGAGTTGGCTACCGGCGCGGACGGCAACATGCCGTTGGACATGGACCCGAAATTGGCCTGGGCGCTGGCGCATCGGGAGTGGTTTCCGGTGGATGTGAACACGGCGGCGCGGGAGGAATTGCTGCGGGTGCCGGGCATGGGGGTGCGTTCGGTCGATCGTATTCTGGTGGCGCGGCGTCATCGTCGGTTGCGGCTGGACGATCTGGCGCGGCTCCGGCTGTCGCTGCCGAAGGTGTCGCCGTTTGTGGTGACAGCCGATCACACACCGCGGCTGATCGATGCCACGTGCCTGCCCGGCACTTTGCCGCAGCGTCGCGCCCAGCAGATGTCATTGTTTCACTGATGCACGCGGTGGTGCTGGACCATGAGGTGGACTGGCACGGGTTTCGCCGGGCGGCGCGGCTGTTGGCGCTGCGTCGCATTTCGCCGGAGCAGGTGGTGTGGTCGGTGCGTGAATTGGACGATCTGTTTGGCGAACAGGTGGTCGAAACGTCGGTCGATGGTGCGTTTCGAGTGCCGCGCAGCCTGGTGCAACTTGCCGAGACCGTGATTCAGGCGCGGGAGCCGGCGCGGTTCGCGCTGCTGTATGGGCTGATCTGGCGGGTGGTGAATGGCGACCGGTATCTGATGGAGCAGATCACCGATCCGGGGGTGGACCGGGCCAATCGGCTGGCGAAGTCGGTTCGGCGCGATACCCACAAAATGCGCGCGTTTCTCCGCTTTCGCAGCGTGCAGGACGAGGATGTGGTGCGCCATGTCGGCTGGTTCGAGCCGCTTCACTTCATCGTAGAGGCCAACGCGGATTTTTTCGTAAGGCGATTCGCGGGCATGACATGGTCGATCCTGACGCCCTATCGTTGCGCGCATTGGAACGGGGATGCGCTGGCGTTCACCGATGGCGCCCGGCTGGAGGACGTGCCGCAGGACGATCGGATCGCGGATTACTGGCAGGTTTATTTCGCGTCGATCTTTAATCCGGCGCGTTTGAAGATTGGTGCAATGACGTCTGAGATGCCGCGTAAGTATTGGAAGAACCTGCCGGAGGCGGCGCTGATCCCGGAATTGATCGCCGGGTCCGCTGCCCGGACGCAGAAGATGATCGATGCGCCGACGGTCTCGCCTGCGCGTCCCACCTCGCGCGCGTTTCGCCCGGTGGAGCCCCGACCGAATTCCCCGTTGTCGCAAGCGCGCGCGGAGGCGGGGCAGTGTCGTCGATGCCCGTTGTATGGCCCGGCGACGCAGACCGTGTTTGGCGAAGGCCCGATCGATGCGGCCATCATGCTGGTGGGCGAGCAGGCCGGCGATCAGGAGGATCTGGAGGGCCGGCCATTTGTGGGGCCTGCCGGGCAGTTGCTGGATCGTGCGCTGCGGGAGGCCGGGCTCGATCGGTCACAGATGTATGTCACCAACGCGGTCAAGCATTTCAAATTCGTGCTGCGCGGCAAGCGACGCATTCACGCGAAGCCGGATATATCGGAGATCGACGCGTGCCGGTGGTGGCTGGACATCGAGCGCGCCGAGGTGGCGCCGCGGATGACGGTGTTGTTGGGAGCCACGGCGGGCCGGGCAGTACTCGGCCGGGCGGTGGCGGTTATGAAGGAGCGCGGCAAGCCCATCCAGCTGGAGCACGGACTGGCGGTGCAGACCGTGCATCCGTCGTTCCTGCTGCGTCTGCCCGACGAGGCGTCCAAGACGCATGAATACAAACGTTTCGTTGAAGACCTCCGGGTGGCGGCGGCGCTGGCCGGCCCCATATCTCGGGAAACAGGAGAGATGACATGAAGGCCACCTGGAACGACACTGTGATTGCCGAGAGCGACGATATCGTCACCGTTGAGGGGAATGCATATTTCCCAGAGGCATCGTTGAATAAGGTGTTCATAGCTCCGAGCAGCCACACCAGCGGTTGCCCTTGGAAGGGGACGGCGAACTATTATTCGTTGAAGGTGGATGGCAAGACCAACGAGAACGCGGTTTGGTATTATGCCGATCCGAAGGCGGCTGCGGCCGAGATCAAGGGGCGCGTGGCGTTTTGGAAAGGCGTGAAGGTCGGGTAGCTCGGTTAGCGACCGGCGTTTTCGCATGTGCGAAACGCCGGGCGGCCAGGGAGATTACGGCGAGAAGCTCGTAGGTGAGAGGAACACGTTTTCCTGTTTCAGCAAATAGCCGGCCTCAGCGGAGACGCGGATGAATTCCTGCCAGGCGGGGTCCTTGGCCATTGTGGCGCGGCGGGTTTCGCGATCCGCTTGGCTTTCGTATTGCCACATATGCACCACAGTGTTCAGTGTGCCCTCGGCGACAGTATACCAGCCGAGGCAGGTGCCGAGGTATTTCTGCTGTAGCGGCCAGGCCATGTCCTGGTAAATCTTGACGTAGGCGGCAAGCTTGCCCGGCTTGACGGTGTAGGTGCGCAGATCGACGATCATGACGGTTCTTCCTTTACTATCTGATGACTTTTTCGACGCCGCCCTTGGGACGGCCGTCGCGTATACGCATGCATTCGACCACGGCTGCGTTGCGGGCGGCCTTGTAGTCTTCTGAGAAATCGAGCGGGTTGCCGTTCACGCCGGTGGTCGCGTTGAAGTCGCGCACCTTCGGATCGGAATCCGCCGCGTCTTCGCAGGCGCGCTCGGGCGTGCCGGGATTTGACCGTTGTAGGCTGGTGCCGCCGCAGGCTGTGAGCAGCAGAAGTGCTACGCCGAGGAAAACAATGCTTCTCATACCGCGTCTATCCAATCCTCGATCAGGCGCCTGGCGATACTGTCGGCGCGTGGCAGGGCGATGCCGACCGAGTCAGGCGCGCGCAGTTGGTCACGGGTGAACCAGCGGGCGTCTGCCAGCTCGGTCGGGTCGATGATGATCTCGGTCGATAGCGCCTCGGCGTGAAAGCCCAGCATGATCGAGGCGGGGAACGGCCAGGGCTGGCTGGAATGATAGAATACCTTTCCGGTGCGGATGCCGGATTCCTCAAACACCTCGCGCGCCACAGCTTCCTCCAGGCTTTCGCCCGGCTCCACGAAGCCGGCCAGCGTGGAATACATGATCGAGTTCGGGAAGCGGGTGGAATGGCCGAGCAAAGCGGCCTCGCCGGTGGTGACCAGCATGATCACGGCGGGGTCGGTGCGGGGGAAATGCTGGGCGCCGCATTGAGGGCAGGCCATCGCGTTGCCGGCGCTGCGCGGCGCGCAGGGGCCGCCGCACACGCCGCAGAAGCGGTGCCGGCTGCGCCAGTGCATCAGGCCGCGGGCGTGGGCGAGGATGGAGGCGTCGTTGGGCGGGAGAAGGCCGGCGGTGGTGCGAATGTCGGTGAGCGTGCCGAGCGATTCCGGTAGCAGCGGCAGCGGGTCTTCGAGGTCGCTGACGTCGTAGGTGAACACCGGCTTGCTGTCGTGCAGCCCGAGAAACGCCCATTGGCGGCCTTCCAGCGAGGCAGCGACGGCTTGGTGCGGAAGGAACACTGCTTCCGGGGTGCCTTCTGCAACACCGCGCATCAGGCTTTTGGCGCGCCAGACCGGGATGAAGCGGGCGTCCGCGGAGGCGAAGGCGGAGTCGATGAAGGCCGTGTCGTCGCGCTGGTTGGAGGCACGGTCGATCGGACTGCCGGTGTAGACATTGGCGCGGCTGGCGGGAATGGGGCGCACGATCGGTCCTGACGATGGTCGGGCGTGAAACTGCCATGCGCGGGGGCGGGCGACAACCTGGGGTGCTCTCTTGGTCGTGCCTCGATTTCAATGTCCGCCCGATGGGGTAAAGCCCACACTACGTTGCTACGTTGCTGCTCCCTTGCAGTGGCGCTGCCAACGCGCGATATGTGTTGTGGGAGGTCGGCGGCGGACGGGCGCCTCGCCAACCCGGTCAGGGCCGGAAGGCAGCAGCCGCAACGAGTTCTCGCTCGGGTCGTTTGTTCGGCCTCCCACC
>JAYTHH010000453.1:0-2728 GCA_043732745.1 Rhodospirillales bacterium | reverse complement strand
CGGCGCAGAAGCAGAAGCTCTCCGAGGCCATCCCGCTCGGCCGCCTCGGCCAGCCCCGCGACATCGCCGCCGCTGTGCTCTACCTGGCGAGCGACGAGGCGGCCTGGGTCACCGGCGCCACGCTGCACGTCAACGGCGGCATGGCGATGATCTGAGCAGAAAAAGTCGCAGTCGTCGGCGCTTTGCAACACGCGGAAACAATCCGCGCTTTGCGGCATGATTGGCGAGTATGACAAATCCGTGCTAAGCGCCCCCGGCTTCGTCCGGGATGGGCGCGGGCTCAATCAGGGATGAATCGCTGGCATTGTTCAATCGCCGGCGAAGGATTTCAGTAACAGAACCGGCAAGCAGGAGTTTGAGTGGACATGAGCGATATCGCCGATCGGGTGAAAAAGATCGTCGTCGAGCATCTCGGCGTCGAAGAAGCGAAGGTTACGCCCGAAGCGTCGTTCATCGACGACCTGGGCGCCGACAGCCTCGACACCGTTGAACTGGTGATGGCTTTCGAAGAAGCCTTCAGCGTCGAGATCCCCGAAGACGCCGCCGAGAAGATCGGCACCGTCAAGGACGCGATCGACTACATCGAGAAGCAGAAGGCTGCTTGATTTCGAGCGGCTTACAGCCGGCACTTGGTGCCGGCTGATGGAGTGGGTGGGTTAAGGATGGCGCAGATGCGGCGGGTTGTGGTCACCGGGATGGGCATCGCATGCCCTCTCGGCATCGGAGTGAACCATGTCTGGCAGCGGCTGCTGCGGGGCGATTCGGGCATCGGCGCCATCCAGTCCTTCGACACGTCGGAACTGACGGCCAAGATCGCCGGCCAGATACCTGCCGGCACGCGCGCCGAAGGTGGCCTGGATCTCGCCGAATGGATCCCGTCCAAAGACCTGAAGAAGATGGACCGCTTCATCCAATTCGCCATGGTCGCGGCCAGCGAGGCCGTCGAAAACAGCGGCTGGAAGCCCGACACCGAGGAGGAGGCCTGCAACACTGGCGTCATGATCGGCTCCGGCATCGGCGGTCTCGAAACCATCTACGAAGCCGCCATCCAGCTCCACGAAGGCAAGATCCGCCGCCTCTCGCCGTTCTTTATCCCCTCAGCCCTGATCAACCTCGCCTCCGGCCACGTCTCGATCAAATACGGCTTCAAAGGCCCCAACCATTCCGTAGTGACAGCCTGTGCCACCGGTGTGCACGCCATCGGTGACGCCGCCCGCCTGATCATGTTCGGCGACGCCGACGTGATGGTCGCAGGCGGCGCCGAATCGGCCGTCAATCGCATCGGCATCGCAGGCTTCTGCGCCTCGCGCGCGCTGTCCACCGCCTTCAACGACACCCCCACCAAGGCCTCGCGCCCGTGGGATCGTGACCGCGACGGCTTTGTGATGGGCGAAGGCGCCGGCGTAGTGGTGCTTGAAGAATACGAACACGCCAAGCGCCGGGGTGCCACGATCTATGCCGAAGTCGGCGGCTACGGCCTGTCCGGCGACGCGCACCACATCACCGCCCCCGCCGAAGGCCACGATGGTGCGTTCCGCGCCATGAAAGGCGCCTTCCGCAACGGGAAGATGAACGTCGAGGACGTCCAGTACGTCAACGCCCACGGCACCTCCACGCCGCTCGGCGACGATCTGGAACTGCAGGCCGTCGAACGCTTCTTCGGCGAGCACGGTCAGAACCTGGCGATGTCGTCCACGAAGTCCGCCACCGGCCACCTGCTCGGCGCCGCCGGTGCCATCGAGGCGGTGTTCTCCATCATGGCCATCCGCGACCAGGTGGTGCCGCCCACGCTCAACCTCGACAATCCCTCGCGTGAGAGCGTCATCGACCGCGTTGCCCACACCGCGCAGAACCGCAAGGTCGACGCCGTCCTCTCCAACAGTTTTGGATTTGGCGGCACCAACGCCTCGATCATCTTTAAGAAGGCCGTCTGATCCGGGCGGACGAACAAAATGCGCCGCCTGCTGGCCACCCTCGCCACGCTGATTCTGCTGGGCGCGGGATTGGCTGTCGCCGGATTGTTTGGCTACCGCCAGGCCACCGCTCCCGGTCCCTTGGCCACCGCGCGCACCCTCAACGTGCCGCGCGGCACGCCCGCCGAAGTGGGTGAGCAGCTCGCCGAGGCCGGCATCGTCGAAGGTTCCCTCGGCTTTCGGGCCGCGGCGCTCGTCACGATGGGCAAAGGTCCTCTGAAAGCCGGTGAATTCACCTTCCCCGAACACGTGACCCTGCTCGCCGCCCTGGCCATCCTGCGCAGCGGCAAGCCCGTCCAGCACAAGCTCACCATCCCCGAAGGACTCACCGCCGCGCAGATCGCGCAGCTTCTGGATCGCGCCCCGGCGCTCGAAGGCGACACGCCCGTGCCCAACGAGGGCGAGACGATGCCCGAAACCTATGCCTACACCTACGGCACCACGCGCGCCGCCCTGCTCGATCGCGCCCGCGCCGCCATGGACCGCAACCTCGCGAAACTCTGGGCCGCCAGGGCCGCCGATCTGCCGCTCGCTTCTCCGAAAGACATGCTGACCCTGGCCAGCATCGTCGAGCGCGAAACCTCGCGCCCCGAGGAGCGGCCGCATATCGCAGCCGTGTTCCTCAACCGCCTGCGCCGCGGCATGAAGCTGCAGTCGGACCCCACAACCGCCTACGCTGTCACCGGCGGGATGCTGACCAACGATCGCGGCCTGACCAGGGCGGATCTGGAATCAACCAATCCCTACAACACCTA
>JAYTHH010000452.1:0-9115 GCA_043732745.1 Rhodospirillales bacterium | reverse complement strand
ACATTTCCTCAAGATTCTCACGCATGACAACCGTCGATTTCACCAGCAGCCCGCTCATGCCGATGGCGTGTGCGCGGTGCTCACGCACTGCCGCCACCATATCGGCCAGCCCAACCTTGATGCCCAGATTGACCACGCGGTAGCCGTTGTTGGTAAGAATGATATCGACCAGGTTCTTGCCGATGTCATGCACATCACCCTTCACCGTGGCGAGTACGATAGTTCCTTTCTCCTGGCCCTCCACCCGCTCCATCAGCGGCTCCAGATGCGCCACGGCGGCCTTCATCGTCTCGGCGGATTGCAGGACAAAGGGAAGCTGCATCTTGCCGGCGCCGAACAGCTCGCCCACCACCTTCATCCCGTCGAGCAGGATGTTGTTGATGATATCGAGCGGCTTGTGCGTGGTGAGAGCCGCATCCAGCTCGTCGCTAAGCCCCTTCCGATCTCCGTCAATGATGCGGTCCTTCAGCCGGCCTTCCACGGTGGGCGAGCGAACCTTCTTGACGGCGTCGATCAGTTTACGGTCCGCAAAGATCTCCAACAGTTTATGCAGCGGATCGTAGCCTTCCTCGCGCCGGTCGAAGATCAGATCCTCGCAAACCTTTACTTCCTCGGCAGCAATCAGGTGCAGCGGGCGGATCTTGGACACATGCACGATGGCGCCGGACATGCCGGCCTTGACCGCATGGTCGAGGAACACCGAATTCAGCACGGCCCGCGCCGCCGCGTTCAAGCCGAACGAAATATTGGAAAGACCCAGGATGATCTGAATCTCCGGGTATTTATCGCGGATCAGCTTGATCCCCTCCAAGGTCCACTGCCCCAGCTTACGATCATCCTCATTGCCGGTGGCGACGGTGAAGGTGAGCGGATCAATCAGCAGATCGGATTGCTGCAGGCCATGCCGGGTGCAGGCGAAGTCAACGAGTCTTGTTGCCACGGCAAGCTTCGATTCCGCCGTCTTGCACATACCCTGTTCGTCGATCGTGAGCGCAATCACCGCGGCACCAAACTTTTTGGCCAGGATCAACCGATCCTCCGCCGCCTGCTCGCCATCCTCGAAATTGATGGAGTTGATGATCGGCTTGCCGCCATGCAGCTTCAGCGCATGCTCCAGCACGATCGTCTCGGTGCTGTCGATCACGAGTGGCGAATTCACCGACGAGGTGAAGCGCGTGATCACTTCGCCCATCTCGTAGATCTCGTCGCGCCCGACGAAGGCCGTGCAGATATCGAGACTGTTCGAGCCCTCGGCGATCTGCTCGCGGCCCATTGCCACGCAGCCGTCCCAGTCACCGTTTTCCTGCAGTTCGCGCCACCTCTTCGAACCGTTGGCGTTGCAACGCTCGCCGATGGAGAAATACGAATTCTCCTGACGTAGTGGCACCTGCTGATACAGGCTGGCCACCGACGGCATCCACACGACGCTGCGCTTGACCGGCGCCGGGCGATAGTCGCCGCGCCGGCGCAGCATCTGGTCCAACGCCGCGATATGCTCGATGGACGTGCCGCAGCAGCCGCCGATCAGGTTCACGCCGTCTTCAGCCACGAAACGCTCGACCCAGGTCGCCATCTCGGCGGCACCCAGCGGGTAATGCGTGGCGCCGTCCACCAACTCCGGAAGGCCCGCATTTGGCTGGATGCTGATCAGGCCTGGCCAGTTGGTAGCCAGCCAACGCACATGCTCCGCCATCTCCTGCGGCCCGGTGGCGCAGTTGAGCCCCATGAGCGGCACGTCCAAAGCCTGGACCACAGTGGCCGCGGCCGCGATATCAGGCCCCACCAGCAAGGTGCCCGTCGTCTCCACCGTGACCTGCACGAAGATCGGCGTGTCTTTCCCCGCTGCCCTCCGCGCGATCTTGGCACCGTTTACCGCGGCTTTGATCTGCAGTGTGTCCTGGCAGGTCTCAATCAGAATGGCGTCGACGCCACCTGCAATAAGTCCGCGGCACTGCTCGGCCAGACCGGCTTCAAGCGGATCGTAGGCGATGTTGCCCAGCGATGGCAGTTTGGTGCCAGGGCCCACCGAGCCCACCACAAAGCGATGCCGCCCATCGACAAAGCTCTCCGCCGCCTCGCGTGCCAACTCAGCAGCGATCTTGTTGATCTCGAAGGCCCGATCGGCCAGATCGAATTCAGCCAGTGTGATCGGCGAGCCGCCGAAGGTGTTGGTCTCCACCATGTCGGCGCCAGATTCGAAGTAACCGCGATGGATTTCACGCACCAGATCGGGCCGCGACAGATTCAGGATCTCGGTGCAGTTCTCCTGGTTCCAGTAGTCCTGCTCGACATCCAGGGTCAGCGCCTGGACACGGCTGCCCATGCCGCCATCGCACAACAGAACCTGGCGGCGGAGTGCTTCGAGAAGATGCGGACGCGTCATCGTGTGGTTTCCAACTCTGAGACTTGGGCAGGAATCGTCGCGCGCGTCGCTGACCAGAGGCGAACCTCGAGTGGGCCAGGCAGCGCGGCGGTATGAAGGTCAACCAGCGCGTCGCCCAACAGGGCGCCCATGCGGGCATCGGAAAAGCCGGGCCAGCGATGCGCCAGGCGGGTCATGCATTCGGCGTTGTCGTGCGGGCCGAGATCGACCACCACCAGCGTGCCGCCGGGGCGCAGCACGCGCACCGCCTCGGCCAATGCGGCGGCGGGGTCTTCGGCGTAATGCAGCACCATCTGGAGCACCACGTGGTTGAACGAGGCGTCGGCCATGGGGAGCCGATACATGTCCCCCAGCCGCACCGCACAATGCGTCAACCCCGGGCGGGACAGGCGCGAACGCGCCAGTGCGAGCATGGCGCGGCTTGCATCCAGCCCCACGCCGGCGCTGATGCGCGGCGCCAGCAATTCCAGCAACTGGCCGGTGCCGGTGCCGATATCGAGCAGCTTTCCCATCTCGTCAGGCAGCGAAGCCAGCAAGGCCTGTTGAATGTCGGCGGCGTTCAGGTCGAGCGCATGCATCTCGTCCCACTCGGCGCCGCGCTTCTGGAAGCTTTCGGTGGCGATGCGGGCACGCTCGGCCAGCACACGGGCCGCCTGGCGGCGATCGGCTGCCAACACGGTGTCGTCTTCGGGAAGCCGCTCCAGCAGGGCGCGGGCCAGCGAGCCGGTGGCACTTTCGGCCGATGGCAGCGCGAACCAGACATTGGCACCTTCGCGCGTGCGCTCCAGCAGCCCCGCCTCGCCCAGCAGCCGCAAATGGCGCGACAGGCGGGGCTGCGACTGGCCGAGAATTTCGGTAAACTCCATCACGCAGAACGTGCCGCGCGCCACCAGCGCCAGAATGCGCAACCGCGTGGGCTCGGCGCAGGCCCGCAAGCCGTTTAACAACTGTTCCATATTTCCTATATCGTATAAACATATCCTTATGTCCAGTGAGTTCCAATGCATATCGACGCACGCATTCCAGTGATCTTCGGCGCCATGGCCGATGCCGGGCCGGACGATGCCCTACTGATCGAGGGAGATGCAGCGGTGCCCGAAGGCCGCGTTGTGGTCCGGTTGATGGCCGACGCCACGCTTGCGCACACCGCCGGCTGCGTGTGCTGCGTACCGCGCTCGGCGGCCGGATCGGCGCTGGCCGGGCTATTTTTGTCGCGCGGCCGTGGCGACGTGGCGTATTTCCGCCGGGTGCTGGCCGTAACGTCCGACCCAGACGCCATCGCCGAGGCAATCGAGAACGACATGCTGGCCTCGGCCTGGTTTCGCCGCGGATAGCCTGGGTTACGCGGGCACGTCCGCATCGCCCGGCCCGAGGGCGCGCTGCATATAGACGGTGTCCAGCCAGCGGCCGAATTTCAGCCCAGTGGCGTGCAGCACGCCCACCTTGCGAAAGCCGAGGCTGGTGTGCACGCCGATGGAGCCGATATTCTCGGAATCGCCGATGACAGCGATCATCTGCCGGTATCCCGCCTCCGTCGCCGCCTGCACCAGAGCCACCACCAGCGCCTTGCCAACGCCTTGGCCACGGACGTCTTCACGTACGTAGATGCTGTCCTCGGCGGTGAACCGATAGGCGGACCGGTCGCGGATCTGTTGGTAGTAGCCATACCCGGCCACCCCCGTGGCATCGGCCGACACGATCCAGGCACTGCCTTTACTGGTGACATTGCGCCAGCGTTCGTGCATCTCCTCCGCGGAGGGCGGAATCTCCTCGAACGTGCCGGTGCCATGGAGCACGTGATGCGCATAGATTGACTGAATTTCGGCGATATCCGCTTCGACAGCGGCGCGGATCAGCATCGAGATTTATCTTTTCTTATCCACATCGCACTATAGTGTCGCCGGATCAGCGTTTTGGGAAGACCACCGAAAGGTTTTGATGCTGTCACAAGGCGGTTTGTGGTAGGCGAAGTTACAAAGATCGAAGATGGGGCGTGGCTCCGCTACCAGACAAACCCTTGGGTCGTGACTGGGTTGAGGCACGCTACGATCTGGCGGTAGGATTTTGATCGCGACATGCGACCGGACGAGGCGCTGTGAGCAATGGAGGATGTGACGATGGATTCGATTGACAGCCAGTTCCAGGGCCCGGCCGACGCGCCACGTTCGCCGTATGGCGGCGGAGACGGCACCCCGCGCACGCCTCTCGAAATCCGCGTCATGGCGATACTGGCCGCAGCACGCTTCCACGGCTTCGAGCTGGACCGGGACGATCTACGCATCGCCAAAGGCGAAGTGCCTCCGCCCGCCGCCTTCGTGCGATGGCTGCGCAACGCTGGCATGTGGGCGCGCGCCACCAATCTGAAATGGCGCCAGCTTGTGGCAATGAGCGACGCGCGCCCCGTGGTGCTGCTGCTCAACGACGGCAGCGCTGCCCTCATGGTGCGCACAGATGCACAACGCAACCTGGTCTGGGTGAAGGACCCCTCGGCCTCCTTCGAAGCCGACCCAGTGGCGGTGGATGAACTGCGCCTGTCCCAGGCCTGGTCCGGCCTGGTGCTGATGCTGCGGCCCGAGCGCGGCTTGGCGCAAGACGACCAGCCGTTCAGCTTCCAATGGGTCGTCAACCTTGTGATGGTCGAGAAGAAGCTGCTGCGCGACGTGCTGGTCGGCTCTGTCACGCTGGCTATTCTTACCATCTTCCCGCCGCTGATCATCATGACGGTGGTGGACCGGGTGGTGACGCATCGCAGTTGGTCCACGCTCACGCTGATCAGCATCGTGCTGGTGGTGGCCACGATCTACGAGATGATCATCAACTGGAGCCGGCGACAGCAGATCCTTTATGTAGCTACGCGGCTTGATTCGAAACTGGGGCTTTACACGTTCCGCCGCCTGCTTGGACTGCCGATCGACTTCTTCGAGCGCAAGCCGGCTGGTGAAATCATGCATGCACTGCATGAGACCAGCAAGGTGAAGCAGTTCCTGACCGGGCGGATGCTGACCACCGCGCTGGATCTGATCACGTTGATGATCGTGCTGCCGGTGCTGTTCATTCTCAGCCCTATCCTGACCTGGATGGTGATCGGCTGCGGTGCGTGCATCCTGCTGATCATCATCGCATTCATGGGCCCTTACCGCCGCCTCTATGGCAAGTATATCGCTGCTGAGATCGCCAAAAGCGTGACAATGGTGGAGAGCATTCATGGCATCCGCACCGTGAAGTCGCTGGCGATGGAGCAGGTCCAGAAGGACGAGTGGGACAAGCGGACCGCTGCCTCCGGTGAAGCCAATCTGGCGGCGCAGAAGCTGGCCAACTGGCCGGCCACGCTGGTGGCGCCTTTCGAGGCGATAATGACGCGCTTTGTCGTACTGATTGGCGCCGCGATGCTTCTCGCCGATGGCACCGGCAGCGTGGGCAGCCTGCTTGCGTTCATGATGCTTAGCGGCCGTGTGGCCAGCCCCTTGGTGTCTCTGTCAAAACTGATCGAGGACGCGGAGGAGCAACGCACCGCCATCGCCTATGCCTCGTCCATTCTCAACAGCAGGCCGGAAACCACCAACCCCAGCGCCGGCCTGCGCCCGCGCTTCGATGGCGCTATCACCTTCAACCGGGTGGAATTCGCCTATCCCGGCAGCCGCACCAAGGCGCTCGATGGTGTCACGTTCGATCTCGCACCCGGCACCATGCTGGGGCTGGTCGGGCGATCCGGCTCCGGCAAATCCACCATCACGCGGCTGCTGCAGGGAATCAACCGGGACTATGAGGGCTTCGTGAAGATCGATGGCATCGATCTTCGGGAGATCAACCTCACCCATCTCCGCCGCAGCTTCGGCGTGGTCCTGCAGGACAACTTCCTGTTCCGCGGCACAATTAGGGAAAACATCCTCGCAGGCCGCCCCGGCCTTACACTGACAGACGCCGTGCGCGCCGCCCGGCTTGCCGGTGCGGAGGAATTCATCGAGCGCATGCCGATGGGCTACGAAACCTTCATCGAGGAAGGTTCACCCAACCTATCCGGCGGCCAGCGCCAGCGCCTGGCCATCGCGCGCGCGCTGATCCACGACCCGCGCATCCTCATTCTGGACGAAGCCACGAGCGCGCTCGACCCAGAAAGCGAGGCGCTGGTAAACGCCAACATCAAGCGCATTGCGCATGGCCGCACGATGGTGATCGTGTCCCACCGCCTGTCATCCATCATGGATTGCCATCAGATCATGGTAATGGAGCGCGGCAAGGTGGTCGATATCGGCACGCATGACGAACTGGTGGAGCGGTGCGATATCTATCGTCATCTTTGGATGCAGCAGAACCGCCACATGGATGCGGCCCTGGCTCGCAACGCCGCCGCGGCGGCCTTGGTGCAGGGCAACTGATCGATGGCACAGCAACTCACCACGCTGAAGGGCCGCAAAGCTCTCATCGACGAAGCCGCGGCCAATGTGGCCCTGTTGGAATTTCAGTCGCCCACCGCGGCGCTGATCGCCAAGCCTGTGCCGCCGGTGGCGCATTACGCAACCTATGTACTGGCCAGCATGCTCGTGGTGTTCTTGATCGTGGGTGGAACCCTGCCGATCGACCGCGTAGTGACAGCCAGCGGCCGTGTGGTGTCGCAATCCTCCAACATCCTGATCCAGCCGCTCGAAACCTCTATTGTGCGCTCGATCGACACCAAGGTCGGCGCCCGCGTGAAGGCCGGCGATCTGCTGGCGCGGCTTGACCCGACTTTCAGCGGCGCCGATTTGGCATCTCTGGAGACGCAGACCAGAAGCCTTCAGGCGGAGGTAGACCGGCTGACGGCTGAAGCGGCTGGCCAACCTTATCTCGGCGATTCCAGTTCTTCGGGGGGTTTGCAGGCTGCCATCTTCAAGCAGCGCCATGAGGAGCGAGGATTCCGCACCGAAACCTACAGGCAGAAGATTAGCTCGCTGGCGTCGGCCGTGCTTAAGGCCGAAGGCGAAATTCGCAGTTACACCGAGCAGCTCCGCATCGCCAGCGACATGCTAAGCGCGCGTCAGCGGCTGGAGCGGGAGGGGGTAGGCAGCAAGTTCAACACCCAGCAGGCGCTCAGCACCGTCACCGAGTCCCACCGCGCGCTGAACGGTGCCATCGGCACCGCAGCCGCCGGGCGCCAGGATATGGCCGCCCTCGTGGCCGAACAGAGCGGCTATCTGCAGCAGGTGGGCGGAGAGACCTCAAAAGAACTCAACGAAGCAACACGCAAACTGGCCGACGCCCGAGAGCAGCTTGCCAAAGCGAAGCGCCGCAACGAGCTGGTGGTGATGCGGGCCGAGCGGGATGCGGTGGTTCTGGCGATTGCCAACGTGTCGGTCGGTTCGGTGATGAACGCCGCCGAACCATTCATCACGCTGGTACCGGATGATGCCACGCTTGAGATCGACGCGGCAATCCCGGCCACAGATGTGGGCTTCCTGCGGGTCGGTGACCCTGCGGTCATCAAGTTCGACGCCTATCGCTTCTACGATCACGGTTATGCCGAGGGCCATGTGCGCGTTGTGGCGCCAGACAGCCAGGCCACACCCACCGAGGGACCAGACAAGCCACGGCTTGATGCGCCGCCGCTGGGGGCTACGATCTATCGGGTCAAGATCGCCATCGACAACATGAAGATGACAAATCTTCCCGCCGATTTTCGGCTGCAGCCGGGCCTCAGCGCCGAAGCGGACGTGAAGGTCGGCAGCCGCACCGCGTTGAGCTACCTGATGTCGCGCTTCGTGCCAGCTTTGACCGAAGGCATGCGTGAGCCATGAGAGCACCACTGCGAGGCGACGGACGGCTCTGAATGTTTAAGAAGTTAGCAAGGCTGTTCGGCTCGTCGGGTTCCGATCTGCGTAAGGCGCTGGCCCTGATCGACGACGGCCAGCGCCCTGCCGCGTTCAAGCTGCTGGCCCGCGGTGCACAGAAAGGCCTCGCGGAGGCGGAATACCAGATCGCCCGATCCTATCTGGAGGGTGCCGGCGTTCCCGGCAGCGGGATCGAAGGCCTCCGCTGGCTCGAACGTGCGGCGGCCCAAGGGTTCGCTGCGGCCCAGGCATTGCTGGCGGCGTTCTATGTGCAGGGCGTGCCCACCGGCGGCCCCGATGCGGCACCCGGCGATCTCGGCGCCACCAGTGCGTCGCTGTTCAGCAGCCGCGCCGAAAATCTCCTGCCCGATTTCGAAAAGGCGGCTTTCTGGGCGCGCAAAGGTGCAGATGGCGGCTCGTCCGAGGCGCAGGCGCTGCTCGCCTTTATGCTGCTCAGCGGCCCCGATGAGATGCGCAACGAGGCGGAATCCGAGGCGCTCTACAAGCGCGCGGCGGAAGCGAAATCCCCCCAGGGACTGCTCGGCTACGGCATCGCCCTGCTGAAGCGTGCCCGCGATCACGACAGCTTCGCAAGCGCTATCCAATACTTGCTGCCGGCCGCCGGAGCAGGCCTCGGCACCGCGAAGTTCCTGATGGGCGCGCTGGTCGAACAGGGCCATGGCGTTGATGCGGATCTGGCTGCGGCCGCTGAATTCTACGCCAGTGCGGCCGGGCTCGGCGTGCGCACGGCACAGACCCGTTACGGTCTGGCCCTGCTCCACGGCCGCGGCGTCGAGGCCGATCCGGTGCTGGCCGAATCCTGGCTGCGTCGCGCCGCGATGCAGGGCGATGCCGAGGCCGCTGCTGTGATCGGCCAGATCTATGCCCGCGACGGTGAGGGTACGGCCAACATGGCGGAAGCCGCGAT
>JAYTHH010000451.1:0-2740 GCA_043732745.1 Rhodospirillales bacterium | reverse complement strand
CGCCACGGGCGAAGCCGGTGCCCAGCGCCTTGGCGCAGGCCTCCTTGGCGGCAAATCGCTTGGCGTAGGTGCCGGCGCGGTTGCGGCCAGATCGGCGTTCGGCGCGTTTGATTTCGGATGCCGTGAACACCCGTGTGATGAAGCGCTCGCCGAATCTGGACAACGCCGTCTCGATGCGCGTGATGTCGCAGATGTCGGAGCCCAATCCCAAAATCATCCGCGCGCGCGTTCCACCGAATGAATGCCGGACGCGGCGCGCAGGCCCGCAATCACATGGCTGAGATGGCGGAGGTCGCGCACTTCCACATCCACCAGCATCTCGAAGAAATCGGCCTGGCGGTTGATGATCTTGAGGTTGGACACCGCGCCGTCCTGCTTGGCGATGGCGTTCGCGACATTGGCGAGCGCGTTGTTCTCGTTGTGCGCCACCACGGAAATGCGGCCGATATGGCCGTCCGCCTCGCCCTTCTGCGGCGTGAAGGCCGACGCGTCCCAGTCCACATCGATGAAACGCTCCGGCGTGGCCGCAAAGGTCTCCAACGTAGGGCAGTCACGCGTGTGGATGGTCACGCCCTTGCCGGTGGCCACGATCCCCACAATGCGATCGCCGGCCAGCGGATGGCAGCAGCCGGCGTATTGGATAGCCATGCCCGGCACCAGCCCGGTGATCGGCAGGTGATGGCCGGTGGCCCGGCCCGGCGTTCGCGGCGACATCGACGGCAGCATGCGCGGCGCGCGCGGCGCTTGGCGCAGCTCAGGATAGGCCGCGAAAACCACGTCCTTCGGTCCGAGATTGCCGTTGCCGACGGCGATATACAGGTCTTCGAGGCTGGGCTGCTTGAGGATCTTGAGTGCCTGCTCCAGCACCTTTTCCGAACCGTCCACCCCGTCCTGGCGGAACGCTTTTGCGAGTGCGGCCCTGCCGGCATCGCGGTGGACCTGTTTCTGCTGCTGCTGCACGAACCTGCGGATGCGCGCCCGCGCCTTGCCGGTAACCGCGAACCGCTCCCACTGGGGGCTGGGGGTTCCCCCACGAGAGGTCATGATCTCGACCTGGTCGCCGTTCTGCAGCTCGTGGCGCAGCGGCAGCAGGCGGCCGTTGATCTTGGCGCCCACGCAGGTGTCGCCGACCTGCGAGTGCACCGCGTATGCGAAGTCGATCGGCGTGGCCCCGCGTGGGAGCTGGATCAGCTGGCCCTTCGGCGTAAAGCAGAACACCTGGTCTTGGTAGAGTTCGAGTTTTGTATTCTCCAGGAACTCGTCCGGCGTCGAGTTCTCCAGAATTTCCAACAGATCCTGCACCCAGCGGAACGTCTGCAATTCCTTGGGGGCATCGCCGTCGTCGGGGCCCTTGTAGACCCAGTGTGCGGCGACGCCGTTATCGGCGACGTCCTGCATCTCGGCGGTGCGAATCTGCACCTCGATCTTCTGGTTGCGCGGTTCCCGAAGCGTCACGCCGGTGTGGATGGACTGGTAGCCGTTGGCCTTCGGGGTGGAGATATAGTCCTTGAACCGCCCGGCGATGACGGGATAGGCGGCGTGCACGGCGCCAAGGGCGGCGTAGCAGGCCTCGCGCGTCGGCACCACAATGCGGAACGCCATGATGTCCGACAGCTGCTCGAACTGCACGTTGCGGCGCTGCATCTTCTCCCAGATGGAATAAGGGGATTTCTCACGGCCGGTGACCTCGTTTACGGTCACGCCTTGGTCGGCACAGACCCGCGCCAGTTCGTGGCGCACCTCCTCGATGACGTCGGCTCCCTGCCCGCGTAAAAAATTCAGGCGGGCTTGGATGCTGTCATAGGCCTCGGGATCGAGCTGGGCGAAGGACAGCGTCTGCAGTTCGGTCTTCACCGCCTCCATGCCGATGCGCTCGGCCAGGGGGGCGTAAATCTCCATCGTCTCGCGGGCGATACGCTGCCGGCGATGCGGCTCCGCCACGGCGCCCAGTGTGCGCATGTTGTGCAGCCGGTCCGCCAATTTAACCAGCAACACACGGATGTCCTTGGACATCGCAAGCACGAGTTTCCGAAAATTCTCGGCCTGCTTGGTGCGGTCCGATTGCAGTTCCAGCCGGGTCAGCTTGGTGACGCCGTCCACCAGACCCGCTATCTCGGCGCCGAACTGGCGCTGCATCTGCGGCAAGGTAACGGGGGTGTCCTCGATCACGTCATGCAGCAGGCCAGTTGCGATGCTGGCGGTGTCGAGCCGGTAGCCTGCCAGGATGTTGGCCACGGCAAGAGGATGTATAATGTAGGGCTCGCCGTTGTCGCGGCGCTGTTCGCTGTGTGCTTCAGTGGCCACCGCCACGGCACGTACGATCAGCGGCAGATCGGCCTTTGGGTCATAGGCTCGCACACGCGCCACCAGCGCGTTGCCCTCGGCCGAGGAAGCCCCGGTGCCGTCAGGCGCACATACGGGACCGGCGCGCCATGCGGCATGCGCGCCGGTCGTCATCCCGCAGTCCTGCGTGTTGTATGCAGGGGGATCGTAAAAATCCTAGCGGCGACCGCGGCCACCGAGTTCGGCTTCGATCGCGGCCGCCATATCGTCCTGCGACATCTCTTCGCCGTCCACCGGCATGTGCGAGGCCTCGTCGGCGTCGGAGATGTCCTGCAGGCCAAAGATGTTCTGGTCGGTAGGGATGAGGTCGAGCACCTCCTCGTCCGCCGGCTCCGGCTCGGGCGCGCGGGACAGTGACTTCAGCAGGTCGCTGTTGAGCTTCTCGAGTGTGATTGTC
>JAYTHH010000450.1:0-9155 GCA_043732745.1 Rhodospirillales bacterium | reverse complement strand
ACGGGAATTGCTGACGCATTTCAGACATGCTGATCTGGGGGTTCACGCTGAGGTGCTTGGTGGTGGACGGATCGCGACCGGGGATGCGATCGAGGTTGTCTGACTCTGGCGGCGTCACAACATGGCTCGGATCGCCGTCAGCAAGGCGGCCCAGATCACCCCGCTTAACAGCAGACCGATCATGATGCCGCGGGCCGGAGCGGATTGGTCAGATCCGAACCGCACGAGATCCGGATCGTGCTCCCCTTCGATCAACGTGGCCGAGCTGCGCAGCAGCGGGATCAGATTGGGGTTGGCACCGGCAAGTCTGCCAGCACGGCGCCGTTCTGCGGCGGTGGCGTCACTGGACGTCTTTGAAACCCATTCGACCGACATTTGCCCAACACCCCGCCCTGCGTTGAGTGATGATGAGGGCAAGAGGTTGAAGAAAGGTTACGGGGTTAGGCGATCCGGTCTTCCATCACCATTTCTTCCTACTTGGCCACCACATCCTCATGCGCTATCTCGTTTGGCGCCTTCTCATAAGCGACGCGGCTTTCCACCGTGACCTCCACGTCCACGTCCACGTCCAGCCCCAGAAAATCCGTCGGACGACCGATGAAACTGCCGGAGATCGGCACCGCCTGCTCTGGCGTGCGCGCCGAGCACACGCGGATCAAGTTGCGCCCAGCGATCAGGCCATTGGTAGGGTCGAATTCCACCCAGCCGGCGCCTGGCAGATACACTGAGCACCAGGCATGGGTGGCGCCGCCGCCGACCATCTGCTCCCCGGTCTGGGGGTGCTGTTCGAGATCCGCATCGTAGAGATAGCCACTGACGAAGCGTGCGGCGAAGCCGAGCGCGCGCACCGCTTCCATCATCAGCAGCGCGAAATCCCGGCAGGCGCCCTTGCGTGACTCCAGGGTGGCGATGGGAGAATGGGTGCCTTCCTCGTTGCGGCTGGCGTATACGAAATCGTTCTGGATGGCGCGGGTGATGTTGCCCAGCAGGTCCAGCGTGCGGATGCTGCCCTCCTTCGGCAGGAAGGCCCGGGCCCAGGCATCGATGACCTGATCCGGATCGGCGTGGTAACGCTGCAACGAGCTTTCGAGATCGGGCATTTCCGCCGCCGCATAGACGAACGGGTAGCTTTCGGCGCCGGGATCGATGGTGGTTTCCGGCAGGCCGGCGCCGGGCGGGAAATGCTGCAATTTCAGGGTGGAAACGATGCGCAGTGTGTCCGCCATCATATCCCCGAAATCGAGATAGCCGATGGAATTGCCGAACACGTCATGCGCCCAGCGGGCCATGGCGGCGGGTGGCGTGATGCCGAGCATGGCATCGGCCAGCACAAGATCATGACTGTCACGCGGCCGTAGCATCAGCCGATGCGTGATGAAACGCACCGGGCTTGCATAGCGATACTGGGTGGTGTGGACGATGCGGATGTTCGGCATGGCGGCATCCTAACACGCCAAGCGCGACCAATTAATGAACGCGGTAGCCTTTTCCGGTCAGACAGCCTCGCTTTGGTTGCGCTTCAAGCGACGGGGCTTGAAGCGGTCGAGTGCGCGTTCGATGCGGGCCTTGACCTTGCCGATGTTGCCAACGCCCTGAAGCCTGCGATCCAGAAATTCCAGCGTGGCGGCGTCGTTCTCCCCGTAGTCGCGCAGCCAGAACAGCAGCGTGCCGGCATAGACCACGGCCAGGATGGCGCGCTTGGTGTACCAACTGAAATCGGCCGAGCGGTCGCCGGCGGCGAACCAGATCGAATCGACGGTGTGGGCAGTGATGCGGGCCGAAAGCGGCGCCAGCGTGGGAATCGCCAGCACGGCGATGGCGCGGCGGATGGCATCCCGGTTGGGGCGCTGGCGGTCGAGCCGCAGGGCGATGACGGCGCGAACACGTTTTGTGAGGCCGAGCCCTTCGAAATCGGCGGCCGCGGCGTCTTCCTCCATCTGACGATCAGCCAGGTCGCAACTTGTCTCGATCAGGTCGGGCGTTCCGCCGGGAAACAGGAGCATGAGGTCTGTCTCATCCGTGATCGCCTGCTGGAGACTTTTGATCGACCAGCCATGGATGGGCACAAGGTTGAGCACCATGGCGATAGCCGCATCCCGCTCGGGGCTGCGCTCGGGCAGATTGGAGCGTTCGGTCATTGTGCCGCCTCTGCCTGCTCGGCGGCGCGCGCCAGTTCCTCGTTGAAGCCGAACAGTGAAAAATCCTTCATGCGCATCGGATACATCACCCCATCAAGATGGTCGTACTCGTGCTGCACCACACCGGCGTGAAAGCCCGTTACTTCGCGGCTGACCGGCTGACCATCGATATCGACGCCAGTATAGCGAATGCGCCAGGCGCGCGGCACCGCGGCGCGCAAGCCCGGGATCGACAGGCAGCCTTCCCATCGCAGACGCGTATCGTCGCCGAGAAAGGTGACTTCCGGGTTAATGACGACGGTGTTGGGCATCGTCCCATCGTCGGCATCGCCGCTGGCGCGATCGGGCCTGACGCGGAACACGAACAGCCGCAGCGGCACGTAGACCTGGGGCGCGGCAAGGCCGGCACCGTTGGCATCTTCCATCGTCTCCATCATATCGGCCACGAGCCGGCGGATTTCCGGGCTGCTGGGATCTTCGACCGGGAGCGCCTTTTGCAGCAAGACGGGGTGGCCCATTCGGGCGATTTTCAAGATGGCCATGCGCTCTCCGATCAGCTGTACCTTATGTGGGCGTGCGAAAGCTTTTGGCGACGCGCGACTTGCGTGTTATATCGCGCCGGCCCCCGGCAGGGCAGCCCCAATTGGTGCCCACTCGCTGGGATATTTCTGCGTCCCCGATCGTCGGGGTGCGCCAGTGCAACAGGAGATAGCGGCCAAGTGCAGGTTCTGGTTCGCGACAACAATGTCGATCAGGCGCTCAAGGCGCTGAAGAAGAAAATGCAGCGCGAGGGCATCTTTCGCGAGATGAAGCTGCGCCGCCACTTCGAGAAGCCGTCCGAGCGACGCGCCCGTGAAGCCGCCGAGGCAGTTCGGCGCGCCCGGAAGATGGAGCGCAAGCGCCTGGAGCGCGAAGGCTTCTAGTTTCTCACCGGCGAGCGCTCTGGCCGCCGGTTGACACGACACCGCAGCGACGCGAACGTCATCATTGAAAGCATATGCTTTCGGTGGTGACGTTTTTGTATATACGGCGCCCCGCTCCCCTTTGTGCGAAGGCTCGCGCCGTGACTGTCAATCCATGCGACCTTGATGCCGTTACCGCCCGCCGTCTGATCGGCAGCAAGAAACTCTCGGCCAGTGAGTTGCTCGAAAGCTGCATCGCACGAACCATGGCCGTTGATCCAGCGGTGAACGCCATGGTGGCGCGCGATTTCGACCGGGCCCGGGTCGCGGCCGCCCGCGCCGATCAACAGACGATGCGGGGCGATGCGTTACCGGCGCTGCACGGCCTGCCCGTCGGCGTCAAAGACCTGGAAGATGTGGCGGGGCTGCGGACCACCTATGGCAGCCCGCTCTTCGCCCATCATGTACCGTCGCGCGATCAGTTCATCGTGTCGCTGGTGCGCGAGGCCGGCGGCATCATCGCAGGCAAGACCAACACACCGGAATGGGGCGCAGGTGCCAACACGCGCAACGCCGTGTACGGCGCCACTGGCAACCCGCATAATCCGCAGATGTCCGCGGCCGGCTCGTCCGGTGGCTCGGCGGTGGCGCTGGCAACCGGCATGGTGCCGCTGGCGACGGGATCCGATACCGGCGGCAGCCTGCGCAACCCGGCGGCGTTCTGCGGAATTGTCGGATTCAGGCCGACGCCCGGCCTGGTGCCGAGCGACAAGCGCAGCTTCGGCTGGTCGAACCTGCCGGTGCTTGGTCCAATGGCGCGGACGGTGCCGGATCTGTGCCTGCTGCTGTCGGCCATCGTGTCCGACTCGGCGGTTGATCCACTGGCAACCACGGTGGAGGGCGCGAAGATAAGGAAGGCGAAGGATTTCGCCACGCCGGCGGAGATTGATCTGGCCGGGCTGCGGGTGGCGCTCAGCGCAGATTTTGGGTTTGCGCCCACCGAGCGGCACATCCGCACGGTGTTCGCCGAGAAGACCGCGTTGTTCGCCGACGCGTTTGCAGTGGCGGAGACCGCTGCGCCTGATTGCGCCGGCATGGACGAGACGTTCGAAGTGTTGCGGGCGATGGGGTTCCTGGCGTCGCATTATGACAAGGTGCGCGACACGCCGGACCAGGTGGGGCCGAATGTGCGCGCCAATGTCGAGGAAGCCCTGCGCTACGGGGCGATGGATATCGTGCGGGCGATGAAGCAGCAGACGGTGCTGTATCACCGGTTCCAGGCCTTCTTCGAACGCTACGACGTGATGATCACGCCGTCGGTGACGATCTCGCCGCGGCCCTGGTCGGAGTTGTATCCGGTCGAGATCGACGGCACGCCGACGCGCACCTATTTCCATTGGCTGGCGCTGGCCTATGCGCCCACGACGGTGGGACACCCTGCTTTGTCATTGCCGGTGGGCCGGGATCACCACGGCATGCCGTTCGGATTGCAGATCGTGGGGCGACGCGGCGGCGATGCGAAAGTGCTGGCGGTGGCCGCGGCGTTGGAGAGGCTGCTGGCCAAAGATGTGCGGACCGCGCGTCCGGTGCCGGATATCGCGGCACTGATGGCGGCGCCGAAGATCAGTGACCAACCTGGGTTTCTTGGATTCGGTTGATCGAAAATCGGCCCAGCGGTATTAACCGCCGAGCCTGATCGTTTTTCACGCGGCGAGCTTGGACGCCTTCGTATTGAGTTGCTTGGTCGCAAGCCGGTTCAGCAGCGAGCCCACATTGTTTTACTCGGCGAGCGTGGCCTGCAGCAACGCCGTCACATCGCTGTGCCCACAGCCTTTGGCTCCGCGATGATGGCGCCGTAGCGGGCCATTTTGTAATGCTCTAGCGCCAGGCCAAAGACGACCAAGCCGGCATCGCGCAAGGCCGGACTGCTCGACCGGTTCGCCATCTTCCTCCATCAGGCCTTTAGCCGTCTCGCAAGGAATGGCCTTGCGGCGGTGGGGTAACGAAATCTGGCTGGGGCGGGAGGATTCGAACCTCCGCATGGCGGAATCAAAATCCGCTGCCTTACCGCTTGGCGACGCCCCATCCGGCGGTGATGTTGATTAGGGCCGGGGCCCCCGGGTTGGCAAGCCCGCGTGCTCCGCAATCGGTGCGCGCATGGCACCGCCCCAAACCCACCAGTGCGGCTGGGCAGGAATGACAACGGCGGCGCGTGCAGCGGCTGGGCTGGCAAACAGGCCGAAGCAGGTCGCGCCGGAGCCACTCATGCGCGCCAGCAAGCAGCCATCGATGGCGCGCAATGCTGCCAGAACCGTGCCGATCGGCGGGCATAGGCCGATCGCCGGCTGTTCCAGATCGTTGTGCTTGGCGCTAAGCCAAGACACCATGGCGCCAGTGTCGTGCCATGCAGAAGGCAACACAGCGTCCGGGCGGAAGCCACCGCTGCGGGCGCGGAACACGGCAGGGGTTGGCACTGCCATTCCGGGATTGATCAGCACGATGCCGGCTTCGGGCATTTCGGGCGTGGGAAACAGGATCTCGCCCACGCCCTGCATTCTGGCCGCGCGCTGGCCGAGGCAGACAGGGACATCGGCGCCAAGGTTTGTGGCGATGGCGTGCAGCGCCGCACGCTCCGGGGCGATGCGCCACAGCCGGCACAGCGCGCGCAGGGCGGCGGCTGCGTCGGCCGAGCCGCCGCCGATGCCTGAAGCGACGGGGAGGTTCTTCTCCAGGCCAAGCGCGGCCCCTTCACTGACGCCTGCCAATTTCTGAAGCGCCCTTGCGGCACGCAGCACAAGATTGTCCGACTCGGCCATCAGCGCCTCTCCGAACCGACCGGTCAGATGGAGTTCGAGGGTATTGGATGGTGCGGCGGATACGACATCACCGATATCGGGGAACACCACCAAGCTATCGAGTAAATGATAGCCGTCGTCCCGTCTGCCCACGACATGCAGGAACAGGTTGACCTTGGCCCTTGCAGGCTCGTGCAGCGTCACCGGCTCGGGTCTTACGGCATCGGCTTTGCCGGAGGCAGGTTGCCGAGCACGATCTCGCTCTCGCGCAGTTTCGCCTCCAGCCGCGGCACGTCATCCGGCTCTGGGCTGAGATTGAGCGAGCGGCGCCATTGGAACTGCGCCTCCAGCTTGCGGCCGGCGGCCCAATAAGCGTCTCCCAGATGAAAGTTCACGGTGGCATCGGCCGGCTGCAATTCGGAGGCGCGCTGCAGCAGGCGAACGGCCTCGGCCACGTTGCCCTGGCGCAGCACCACCCAGCCGAGGCTGTCAATGACCGCCCCGTCGTTCGGCCGCTGCTCAACAGCGCGTTCGATCATCTGGCGTGCGCGCGGTAGGTTCTTGTTTTGCTCGGTCCAGGAATAGCCGAGATAGTTCAGCACGTAGGGCTCGTCGGGCGACAGCTCCAGCGCGCGCTGAAAATCGGCCTCGGCACGTGGCCAGTTCTGCGAGCGCTCCAGCGCGATACCGCGTTCGTAGAACAACGGCCAGTTCGCCTGGGTCGGGCGCGGCACTTTGGCGATCGCCTGGTCGTAGGCAGCCACCGCGTCTTCGAACTTGCGCTCACCGCGCAGAATGTCGCCGCGCATGGCCCAGGGCTCGGGTCGCGTCGGATTATCCTTCGCGACTTCATCCAGCAGCCGGAGGGCGGCGTCGGATTTGCCGGTGCGCTCGGACAACGCAGCCTGGCGCAGGCGGACCACGGCGGCCAGCGGATCGCCAGCGGGGATCGGCTTCAGCATGGCCAGTGCCTGCTCCGGATGCTTGCTGGCATCCATGATATCGGCCGAGAGCAACCGGGCGACACTAAGATCCGGCCTGACATCGAGCGCCAGCCGCAGCATGGCCAAGGCCAGCTCGTTGCTTTCCTGGCCGCGCAGGGCGCCGGCGAGGGCGAGATACGTCTCGGCCATGCCATCGGTGGCGTTGCGCACCGGCCGTGTCGCGGCGGCTTGATACATCGCCGGCACTGCGATGGCGATGTCACCGCTGTTGTCCTGCAAGGTTGCAAAGATCTGCTGTGCCACCGGCGTATGGTTCTGCCGCACTTCCCAGCTTGCGAGAATGCGGGCGAGCTGGAGGTTGAGCCCGCCGGAATCGGTCTGCGCGATCTTGTAAAGCCGCCCAGCCTCACCGTCGCGACCGGCGAGATCGGCGATCATCGCGGCGTGCAGCGCGAAACCGCCTCGAAAGCGCTGGCCTTCGACGAACGGCTTCAAGGTGGCCAGCGCCGCGTCGGTGCGGCCGCCACCCTGTTGTGACCAAGCGACCAGCAGCGGTTGCAGAAGCTGCGAGGGCCCCTGGCGCGACAGCGCGGCAAAACGCGCTTCGGCAGCGCCCCAGCGGCCCTCCTTCGCATCCGAGTTGCCCAGCACGAGCTGGGCGATCATGTTGTTCTGCTGCGTGCGGGCGAGTCCTACTGCCTCCGGCCGGCCAGACATGACAGCGGCCAGGAACGCCTGCAGCTGCATATCGGGATTGCCAGGGTCATCCTTTAGACCTTGCAGAAACAGGTCCGTCGCACGGCTGGGATCACCTTCGGACGCCGCGAAACGGCCGCCGAGGAAGGCGCCGGGGGCACCCGTCACCATCACGCGTGGGGCATTCGGCGTCATCGGCGTGCTTGAACTCGTCACATCCGCCGCGGCACAGGCCGATAGCAGGGAGAGCGTGAGCAGGATGCTGCGGCGGAGGGGCAAGACAAAAAGCATGCGGAACCCTAACAGTCGGAACGCGTGTTCGCCACGAACTTGGCAACCGCTGACATTACATCGCACTCATCTGGTTAGACGCCACGGCTGAAAAATGAGTGCAGACTCGACCGACTACATGCCGCCTGGATAGACGGGGCCGCCGCCGCCCTCGGGTGTCACCCAGTCGATATTCTGCGTTGGGTCCTTGATGTCGCAGGTTTTGCAGTGAACGCAGTTCTGCGCGTTGATCTGCAATGCCGGCGATCCGGTTTCGGCGCCCACGATCTCATACACCCCCGCCGGACAATATCGCGTTTCCGGGCTACCAAACTGTGTCCAATTGATGTCGATCGCCCGCTTCGGGTCTCGCAGGCGCAGATGGCCTGGCTGGTCCTCGGCATGGTTGGTGTTGCTGATGAACACGGATGAAAGCTTGTCGAAGGTCAGCTTGCCGTCCGGCTTCGGATAGGCGATCTGGGTGGCCTCGGTCGCCTTGATCAAACTTTCGTGATCGGGATGGGAGTGCTGCAACGTCCAGGGCGCCTTGCCGCGGAACAGATAGGTATCGAGGGCTGCGTTGAGCAGGCCGCCCCACATGCCCCATTTGGCAAAGCCCGGTCGGATGTTGCGGACCGATTGCAGCTCGGACCACAGCCAGCTTGCCTGCAGCTTCTCGGTGTAGCCAGCGGGCTCGGGCGCGCGATCGGCCGCCAGCGCCTCAGCCACCGCCTCGGCGGCGAGCATGCCAGATTTCATCGCGGTGTGGGTGCCCTTTATCTTGGCCACGTTCAGGAAGCCCGCGGTGTCTCCCACCAGACAGCCACCTGGGAAGGTGAGTTTCGGCACAGATTGTAGACCGCCTTCGTTGAGCGCGCGGGCGCCATAGGAAATGCGGCGGCCGCCTTCGAAATGCGGACTCATCGCCGGGTGCGTCTTTAGGCGCTGCATCTCGTCGAATGGCGAAAGCCAGGGATTCTTGTAGTCCAACCCGACAACGTAGCCGTAGGACACCAGGTTTTCACCGAAATGGTATACCCACGAGCCTCCATAGGTGGCGCTGTCGACCGGCCAGCCGATGGTGTGGACGATAAGGCCCGGCTTGTGATTGGCGGCCGGGATCTCCCACAATTCCTTGATTCCGATGGCGTAGGTTTGCGGATTGCATGTCTGCCGCAGATCGAAACGATCGAATAGTCTCTTGGTCAGGCTACCACGACATCCTTCGGCAAAGATCGTGTATGTGGCGCGCAGTTCCATGCCGGGCTGGTAGTGGGAGGTGGGCTCGCCGTCCCGACCGATTCCCATGTCGCCGGTGGCGATGCCGACCACGCGGCCGCCTTCCTCCAAGATATCGGCGGCGGCGAAACCGGGATAGATCTCAACCCCCAGCGCCTCCGCCCGCTCGGC
>JAYTHH010000449.1:0-9160 GCA_043732745.1 Rhodospirillales bacterium | reverse complement strand
CTGTTTGAGTCCCTGTCGGTCACCGACAATATTCGGCTGCAGATGTATCTCGCGGGCAAGACCGATCCGGCCCGACTGGATCGCCTGCTGAACCAGGTCGGGCTGTCCGCGCGTGGGCGCAGCGTATCCGGGCAACTCTCCGGCGGCGAGAACGCGCGGGCCGGGCTCGCGATAGCCCTGGCAGCAGCACCCGCGCTGCTGCTGGCCGACGAGCCGACCGGCGAGGTGGATGCCGAAACCGAAGGCCGCATCTTCGACCTGCTGGACCACGAGCGTGCCGGCGGCATGGCGGCACTCATCGCAACGCATAGCCCTGCTCTGGCCGCGCGTGCCACCCGGGTCGTCCACATCGATGACGGAAGGATCTCCGATGGCGATACCGCAGGCAACGCCGCTCATTGAGGCCGCCGGCGTCAGCCGGCGCTACACGCAGGGCGACCAGGCGATCGATGCGTTGCTGCCGGCATCGTTCCAGGTCTGGCCGGGTGACCGCATCGCGCTGATCGGACCCTCCGGCTGCGGCAAGTCCACGTTGCTGCAGTTGATGGCCGATCTCGACCAGCCAAGCGGCGGCGCTTTGTCCTGGCCAGGCCTGGGTGCCAGCGGCACGTTGCGCCCGCAGCGCATCGGCATGGTGTTCCAGGTGCCGAGCCTGCTGCCAATGCTGTCCGTGATCGAGAACATCGAACTCCCGATGCGGCTGGCCGGCGATGCCCAGGACAGTCGGGCGCGAGCGGCGGCAGCGCTGGGCGCTGTCGGCCTCGCCGGGCTCGAGGACAAGCTGCCAGACGAGTTGTCGGGTGGGCAGGCACAGCGCGTTGGCATCGCCCGGGCGCTGGCGCCCCGGCCCCCGCTGCTTCTGGCCGACGAGCCGACCGGGCAGCTTGATCACGCAACTGCGCAGACCGTGCTCGACGTCATGCTGGACACGCTGCGCGGCACGCAGACAGCATTGGTGGTGGCGACCCATGACCCGACGGTCGCGGCCCGGCTCGATGTGGTCTGGACCATGTCCTATGGCCGGCTTGACGTCCCGGCACCGGCCGCGCGGCCTGAGCTTGTGTCCCAATGATCAGACTATGGATGCGCGGCCTGCTGACGGGGCGATCCAGCCGGCTGTTCGGCGCCATCGCCGGTGTTGGGCTCACAATCGCGTTGATCATGGCAATCGGGACTTTCACCGCCAGCGCGTCCCGCACCATGACGCAGCGCGCCATCGCAGGCGTGCCGGTGGATTGGCAGATCGAGCTGCGGACCGGGGCTGACCTCGCGGCAGTCAACACCGCCCTGGCCGCCGCGGCACCCGTCACGGACGTGCGCGTGGTGACCTATGGACGATCGACCGGGCTGCACGCCGTGACGGGCCTTGCCGGGCACAGCACGGAACAGACCACTGGCCCGGCCCGGGTGCTGGGCTTGCCGGCCGATTATGCCACCGTGTTCCCGCATCAGGTCGAGCTGCTGCTGGGCACGATGGACGGGGCGCTGGTGGCGCAGCAGACCGCTTCCAACCTGCACGTGGGCCCAGGCGATAGTGTCACCGTCGGGCGGGCGGGCCAGCCGCCGGCCACCGTCACGATATCGGGCGTCGTCTCACTGCCCAACGCCGATTCGATGTTTCAACTGGTTGGAGTCGTGGGCGGCACTGGTCCCTCCGCACCACCGGACAACGTGCTGTTGCTGCCGGATGCCGAATTCCATGCCCTGTTCGACGCGCAGGCCGCGTCCCTGCCGGGCAGCGTGCGGACGCAGCTGCATGTCCGGCTGGCGCACGGCCAGCTCCCGCCAGACCCCGGCGCGGCGTTTTTCTATGCCGAACGCGCGGCGCACAACCTGGAGGCGCGAACCGCCGGCAGTGTCGTGGTTGGCAACAACCTCGCCGCCCGATTGGCGGGTGCCCGGGCTGACGCCCTGTATTCACGCGTGCTGTTCCTGTTCCTGGGCGGACCCGGCGTGATCCTCGCCATCCTTTTCACCCTGTCCATCGCCGGCTCAGGGGCTGAGCGCCGCCGCCATGAGCAGGCTTTGCTCCGCACCCGCGGGGCCTCGATCGTCCAGATACTGCGCGTGGCCGGGATCGAGGCGGCGGCGATCGGGGCGGGAGGCGTCGTGTTCGGCCTGTTGCTCGCAGGCGCCGCCGCGCTCGCATGGTGGGACCTGGCAGCACTCCGGGCCGCGTCCTGGTGGGTCGCAGCCGCCGTGCTGGTGGGGCTATCGGTGGCGGTGGCCGGCATGGTCTGGCCGGCCTGGCGGGAGGCAAGCGGGGAGACGGTGGCCGCGGCCAAGGCGACCCTGGGCCGCCGGCAGGCCCCTTTGTGGGAGCGGCTTTATCTCGACCTGGGTTTGCTGGTGGTCGGCGCGGGAGTCTACTGGCTCGTCGCCAGCAGCGGCTACCAGGTCGTCGTGGCGCCAGAGGGCGTGCCGCAGACCTCGGTCCACTACGATGCTTTCCTGGCGCCGCTCTGTCTGTGGGTCGGGGCCGGTCTGCTCGCAATGCGGCTGACCCGGCTGCTGCTTACCCATGGCCGTGCCCTGCTGACCCGGGCGCTGAAGCCACTGGCGGCAGACCTCTCGCCGCTGGTCGCCGCCTCACTCGACCGGCAGCGAGACATGCTCGCCCGGGGCACTGTGATGGTGGCGCTCGCCTTCGCGTTTGCCGTCTCGACAGCGGTGTTCGGCGCGACGTATCTCGCACAGTCGCGCATGGATGCGGAGCTCACCAACGGGTCGGACGTGACGGTCACCGGCACGACGGCGACGCCGGCTGGGCCGCTATTGGCACGCCTCGCCAAGCTGCCCGGGGTGACGGCGGCCGAGCCCATGGCACACCGCTTCGCCTATGTCGGAAGCGACCTGCAGGATATTTTCGGCATCGACCCGGCGAAGATCGGCCGCGCCACACCGATGCGCGACGCCTACTTCACCGGCGCCACCGCGGCCCAGATGATGGACCGGCTGTCATCCAGGCATGATGGCATCCTGGTCGCGCAAGAGACGGTCAACGATTACCAGTTACGGCCGGGCGACCTGCTGAATCTGCGTCTGCAGCATGCTCCCGACCACAGCTACCGCGTGGTCCCGTTCCATTATGTTGGCATCGCCCGGGAGTTCCCGACCGCGCCGAAAGACTCTTTCCTGGTCGCCAACGCCACCTACGTCGCTGAAATGACCGGAACGGACGCGGCCGAAGTGGTGCTGCTGCGCACCGCCGGGGACGGGGAGAAAGTCGCCACGGCCGCCCGCGCCCTCGCCCTCGCCGCTGGGACGCAAGGTGTTGCCGTCACCACGCTCGGCCAGGCCCAGCGGCTGATCTCCTCCAGCCTCACGGCCGTGGACCTGCGTGGCCTTACAAGTCTGGAACTGGGTTTTGCGGTGCTGATGATCACCGGCGTCACCGGGCTCATGCTGGCACTTGGCCTGGCGGAACGGCGGCGCAGCTTCACGATCCTGGCCGCCCTTGGTGCCAAGCCCTGGCAGTTGGGCGCGTTCCTCTGGAGTGAGGTGCTGGTCATCGTGGGGCTCGGTGCGCTCTGCGGCACGGCAATCGGCTTCCTTGTGGCCCAGGTCCTGGTGCGCGTGCTAAGCGGCGTGTTCGACCCGCCCCCCGATACCCTGTCAATACCGTGGCTCTATTTGCTGATTGTCCTGGGCGCGGCTGTCATCTGCAGCGTGGTTGCGGTGCTGTTCATGAGGAGCCTTGCAGCCCGGCCGGACCCTTACGCGCTGCGGCATAGCTGACCCCGCCGGGCCATAACCAGGCGGCCGCCACCGGGCTGACCGGGCCGCAGGTGCGCGAGCGCGTCGCGCGGGGCCAGGTCAATCGGGTCGCAGAGCGCTCCAGCCGCAGTATCGGCAGCATCATCAGCGCGAACGTCTTGACGCGCTTCAACGGCATCCTGGGCATCCTGCTCGTGACCATCCTGATGGTCGGCTCGATCAATGACGCGCTGTTCGGCGGCGTGCTCGTCACCAACACGCTCATCGGCATCGTCCAGGAACTGCGCGCCAAGTGGGCGCTCGACCGATTGGTCATCCTCAATGCGCCTTCCGCCCGGGTCGTGCGTGACGGGCAGAGCCAGGAGGTGCCGGTTGCCTCCGTGGTGCTGGACGACGTCGTGGAGCTGCGGTCCGGCGACCAGGTCGTTGCCGACGGGACCGTCCTCACCACAGCCGAGCTGGAGCTGGATGAGGCGCTCATCAGTGGCGAGGCGGCGCCGGTTACCAAAGCGAAGGGCGATCCTGTGCTCTCCGGCAGCTTCGTCGTGGCTGGAAGCGGGCGGTTTTGCGCCACAGGCGTCGGGCAGACTGCTTATGCTCAACAACTTGCCAGCGCCGCCCGGCAGTTCAAGCCGGCGAATTCGGAACTGCGCACAGGCATCAACCGCATCCTGAATTATTCCTTCTGGGCTATCGCCGCCTTGGCACCGCTGCTGTTCTGGAGCCAATTGCGGGCGCAGGGATCGCTGGTGCCGGAGGCGCTCCGCTCGACAGTCGCCGGGATGGTGCCGATGGTGCCGGAGGGGCTGGTGCTGCTCACCAGCGTGACACTCGCCGTGGCAGTGACGCGCCTTGGCCGGCGGCGGGCGCTGATCCAGGAGCTGCCGGCGGTCGAGACCTTGGCGCGCGTCACCACGCTTTGCTTCGATAAGACCGGCACGCTGACCACCGGCAAGGAGGTCATCGAATCCGTCGAGGTCCTGGATCCGTCCGCGGATGTGGCAGCGGCCTTGGGCGCGCTCGCCGCGTCCGACCCGACGCCCAACGCAACGCTGCTTGCGATCGCCAGCCGGTACCCCGCGCCAGCGGGATGGGTAGCCACCCGCTTGGCGGCCTTCTCGTCGGCGCGGAAATGGAGCGGCGCTGGATTCAAGACCCACGGGGACTGGCTGCTGGGCGCGCCGGATATCCTGCTGGACAGCACAGCGCATGCCGGGTTGCTGGCCAAGATCGCCACCCAAGCCGCGGCCGGACGGCGGGTGACGCTGCTGGCCCGTACCCGGACGCTCGTGGATCAGGGGCTGCCGCAGGACATCCAGCCGGCGGCCCTGGTGATCATGGCAGAAGAAGTGCGGCCGGACGCGAAAGACACAATCGCGTTCTTCCTGGGCCAGGGCATCGCGTTGAAGGTGATCTCGGGCGATCATCCGCAGACTGCGGCGGCAGTGGCGCGCCGCGTGGGTGTACCCGGCGCCGACGCCCCGGTCGACGCACACACGCTACCGGACGGAGACACGGCATTGACGGCGTTTATGACGTCTGCATCCGTGTTCGGCCGGGCGTCGCCGGATGGCAAGCGGGCGATGATCGCCGCCCTTCAGCGCGACGGCCAGGTGGTCGCCATGACCGGGGACGGGGTGAACGACGTGCTTGCTCTGAAGCAGGCCGATATCGGGATCGCGATGGGTCGGGGCAGCGGGGCCGCGCGCGCAATTGCGCAGCTGACGCTCCTGGATGGGGAGTTTGCCTCCTTGCCGTATGTGCTGGCCGAAGGGCGCCGCGTGATCGGCAACGTGGAGCGGCTGGGGATCCTGTTCGTCACCAAGACCGTCTATGCGACGGCGCTTGCCGGAGTCGTGGCGGCCACCGGTCTGATCTACCCATTCCTTCCGCGACACCTGACCCTGATCGGGACGCTGACGATCGGTATCCCAGCCTTCTTTCTCTCGCTGGCCCCCAACGAGGCGCGAGCCCGGAGTGGTTTCGTGGGGCGGGTGGTCCGGATCGCGACACCAGCAGGGCTCATCGCCGCCGCTGCCACCCTCGCCGCTTCTTTCGCTGCCACGTCCCAATTCGGCGCCACGATCGAGGAAGGGCGAACGATCGCGACCATCGTGCTGTTCTCGATCGGGCTCACGATCCTGGCCGACCTGTCGCGGCCGCCAACGGTGCTCCGTGTGCTACTGATCACGAGCATGGTCGCAGCGTTCACGGTCATGCTCGTAATGCCTCTGGGCCAGGAGTTTTTTGCCCTTGTGCTGCTGTCCCCGAGCCTGTGGCTTTTGACGGCCATGATCGCAACACCCTCGGCTGCAATCGCGCTGCTGTTCATGCGGCGCAGCGAGCCGTGACGCGTCTTGCGGTGCTGCGATCGGACCACGAAAGCCCTGGCTTCGCTTCAAGTTGAGGAATCACAAGGTTGCGCCGATTAACACCCAGAGCACGTTCCGACCGATCAGCATCAATCGATCGGATGTCGGGCTCTAGCAGCCTGTCGGGTTCAGGCGATCGACGAAATATTAGACCAAATCGTACGAGAATATTGTAATATTGTATCAATTATTACTCACTATATTGGCTAAAGTTTTAAGGTGAGACATAAAATTAGGCCAATCCGACAGACTGCTAGTGGTCCGAACCTGACACTTGGTCTGCGACCAGTCAGGTAATTCGGCCCACCAAACAAGGACCTGTGGCAGGAAGCTGACGGTTCTTTCCGTCAGATTTCTACCATTAGGGCCTTTTGAGATTCACCGCGAATTGATCAATGCGGAACCAAGATAGATCATGGCTGCGAGGCTGGTGTCGGTTTTGCAGCTTCGCATTGCCACCCTCTTGCATTCTTTAAGCTCACAAAAGAAGGTGTCGATTGTCGCACTACAAAGCTCTAATGCGCAAGCAAACGCCCGAGCCGGTGTTCAACATCATCAAGTCGGCGCTCGGGTTCCGCCAGTTTCTTCTCCACGGGTTTGATGATGTCCGCGGCGAGTGGAGCCTTGTGACCATGGCCTGGAACATGAAGCAGATGTTCGTCCTTGCGGTCACAAACTGAGGCGTAAGCGCGCCATTTTGACCGCCATACTCCTCACTCAGCAAGTTCGACAGCGAGAAAACGTTGCAGCGCCACCCAGCAACACATGATTAGCCCAGGCACGCGAAATAGCTCGCGATCTTACTTCCACCGTCCAGCCAGGCTTAGCAGCCATCCTTGCATTTCGGATCGGCGTTCATCCACAGCACCCGGACCAGCATCGCGCCGGGCTCCCGGACGGGATTGGTCGATACGGACAGCACGTAGCCGTCATGAGGTGCGTTGTATTGTTTGAGCGTGTCGCCGAACAGATCGCGCTGGATGGCAATCGGCTGGTCCTTTGTGACCATCTCGCCCAGCTTCACTGTGATTTCGGCGAGGCCGCCCACCGCGGCCTTCACATTGGTGAACTCATTGCCCTCAAAGGCCGGCTTGGCCGCCGCCGCCGGCATGTCGGCGATCATGCCGTATGAGAACATGACGTTGCGGATGCCAGCCACGGCGCGAACGATCATCTTGCGCTGATAGACATTGGGGCTGCCGATCTCGAAGGTGATGGCGGGGATCTTCGCCTCGTCGAACGTGGTTTCCACCGAGCCCTTCTCGCCGGAATCGATCTTGATGGCATCGGCGCCCACGCGCTCGGCTATGCGCCGGCTGTCAGGCAGGCGCTGGTCGAAATAGACGAACATCGGATATTCGGTGCCGCTCGACTGGGCATGCACGTCGATGACGAGATCGGCGTTGCCGCCATAGAGATCATTCCACAGCCTGGCGGCATAGCGTTCCGTGACCGTGCCATCAATCTTACCGGGCATGACGCGGTTCACGTTCGCGCTGAAATCCGGGCCGCTGGACTGCACCAGGATGGTGCGTTGATCAAGCAGGGCGCCGGGAATATTGGCCAGCAGCACCGCGATGACGGTGCCGTTGAGCTTGGCCGGGTCGATGGTGGCCAGCACCTCCGGCAGGATGCGTGTGCCATTCAACTCGTCGCCGTGGATGCCTGTATTGAGCAACAGGCGCTTGCCAGGTTTGGCGCCGCGGATGACCACGACGGGCACATCCCAATGCTGCCCGGTGCCCGTGGTCATGACGCGGAACCACATTCTGTGGATGCTGTTGAGTGGCAGGTTGTCCACGGTGAGCTTGGTTATCACCGGCTTGCCGTCGCTTATATCCCCGTTTGTGGCCAGGGCCTGCGGGGTTTGGGCAACACCCTGTGTTGCCGCCACCCCAAGCGAGAAAACGAGTGCCGCACCGTAGACCAGATTGCGGCGTCTCTTCGAGATCTTGCGCATAGTCATTTCTCCGTTGTCGGCTTACCGCCTACCAAGCCACCGCATGTCCTGTGCATGCCAAGCTCAGCGCCTCAGAAAGAACTTCACTCTCTCGGCATGCACCGCCACAGTGTGTCAGTCTTCAGTCGAGTTGGTATTATGGCGACTGTGTGCCGGAGGCCGGCGGACTGTCGGGTGCCCGCCACTTGTGACTGGCCCACCCTGCAAGGACGGAAAGACCGACGATAAAGACCCCGGCGGCCGCCAACAACACGGGTGACTGATCCAACCACCCAAGACCTGGAACGGCGAGGAACAATACTCCTCCGACGACTGAGATTTGCCAGACCCTGGCCTGTACGCCGGCCACAAATGTACCCAGGGCCAGAAGCGTCATCATTGCGAGCGATGTCGCATTGGCGTTCAGCACGCCCTGTATCCCGCTGTTGAAGAGTATGAAGATAGCGAGAAAGAGGGCGCACCAGTCCAACGTCTGCCGGTAGACCAGACCAACGCGCTCATTTCGTGTATCGAAGTGCCGCCATCCTGACGTGATCGAAAGAATCGCGAAAATCGGGATCATAACCAGCCAATAAAACACGGAAAACCGAAACACGACCCCCGACAATGCCAAACAAAGCATCGCAATATAGGGGATATCGTACTTTAGCCAACGCAGCACCACATGCCGGCTCTGGGCAGCTTCACTGACCTCGACGTCACCCACTTTATCAACCATGGTGGCAGTGTGGGTCTGAATATTAACTTCGCTCGTGTTAGCTCGATCAATATTATACATTATTGAACCCACCACCGAAGAGGAAAAATAGAATTAGGAAAATTAATATTAAGCCGAAGCCACCACCGAAACTGCGGCCGCCATAATATCCTGATCGATAGCCGTAGTATCCGCCACCACCAAACAGGAACAAAATCAGCAGTACGATGATCAGGAAGCTCATTTTGTCCTCACGTAATTTTTAAGAGTTTATGATATCTGAGCAGAAGAGAAGACGGCTGCACGGGATCGACAGCTCTTAGGGCGCTCGCTTTGGCTGGTCATGCTTGTTATCGATCTCTGACTCTGTGTGTGCCTCTGTTTCTGAATCCGATTCAGCAGCCATCTCCGCCG
>JAYTHH010000448.1:0-2751 GCA_043732745.1 Rhodospirillales bacterium | reverse complement strand
CCAGGCCGAACTGGCCGGCCACAAGCTCGCCGAGATAGCGGAGTGTGGGGTGCCACTCGGTGGTGCGGCCGCCTTGCTTCAGCACGCTGACCCAGCCGTGGCTGGCATTCCAGGCCACGACCGGGAGAGTGATACCGAGCGCGAGCATGCCGCCAAGCCAGGGCCACGGGGTGCGGAGGTGAGGGCGCATGCCCGGTGTGAGCAGCCAGAAGGCGATGCCGAGGCCGAGCAATGCGGCCGTGTATTTGCTGTCGAAGGCGAGGCCGGCAGCCGCGCCAGTTGCAAGCCACCAGACGGCGGGGGCGCTGCCGGTGGCGATGCGTGCCAGGGCGTAAACGGCGGCGGTCCAGAAGAACAGCAATGGGGTGTCGGGCGTCATGGTGACGGCCCCTGCCCCGAGCATGATGGTGGCATTGAGCAGCACGGCAGCCCACAGGCCGATGCGCGGCGTGAACATCCGCGCGCCGGCAGCCGCCAGCAACACAGATCCTGCCGCGGCCGAGAGCGGGCCGAGCAGGCGCACTCCAAGCTCCGTATCGCCAAGCAGAAAGGTGCCGGCACGTATCCACAGCGCGACCATGGGCGGATGATCGAGGTATCCGGGGGCCAGGGCGCGCGACCAGGTCCAGTAATAGGCCTCGTCGGGTGACAGCGGCATGGTCGCCGCGACGGCAACCCGGATAAGCGTCAACAGCAGCAGCGCGGCCAGGGAACGGGTCAGCACCGCGACTGTTAAGGCTCTATCTGGATTGGAAGGTGAAACTGCCATGCGCGCGTCCCGATCGATCATGCTGGCCGGTCAGGCGCTGTCGTGCCTGGCCATGTTGTCGTTGACCGGCTGTGGACAGCCGGGCGGGGCACCGCTGGTTTCGGCGCAGTATCCGCCGGGGACCGGCGCGGTCAACCGCAACAGCGAACCCCAGCCGCTGAACAGCTTGCCGGTCGGGGCCGCAAACCTGTCTTCGGCACCGGGCGCGGTGCAGCCCAACTATCTGGCCTACACCTTCCCCGCGTTTTGATGTCGTTTAGAGAGGCACGCCGGCCAGGTTGCGGCTGGTGCGGATGGTCTGCAGGGTCTGTACACGGCTGACGGCATGGGCGCCGGTGAGCCTTTGCGTCAGTTGATTTTCATGGGCGGTGTCGCGAGCGACGAGACGAAGCAGGAAGTCGCCACCGCCCCGGATCATGTGACACTCGCGGACTTCCGGCCATTCGGCGACCTGCTCCTCGAACGCCGCCAGGACCGCCTCCTTTTGGCTGTCGAGACCGACGATGGCGAAGAAGGTGATCTCCCAGCCCAGCCGCTGCGGATCGGTATCGGCGTGGTAGCCTCTGATGATGCCGGTTTCTTCGAGACGGCGCATACGACGCAGGCAAGGCGGCGCGGTGATGTCGGCCCGGCGCGCAAGTTCGACGTTGGTCATGCGGCCATCGACCTGCAACTCCGCGAGGATGCGACGGTCGATGGCGTCCAGCTCCGGCTGTTCGCTGATGGTGAGCTTCATGTTGGTATCGGACGGTCCCTTTGCCGCGAAAGATTATTCCAATCCGAGGGCCGTCTCAACCCCGCGCGTTGCGCGCGCTTGCACGTGCACGGGGTGGACCCTAGCTTCTTGCCAACACGGAGCCTGTTTTCATGCCTCAGACCTTATCGACGCGGCTGCTGATCATCGGGGCCGGGCCGGCTGGCTATACGGCGGCGATCTACGCGGCGCGGGCGAGCCTCGAGCCTGTTCTGGTCGCGGGAATGCAGCCGGGCGGTCAGTTGATGATCACCACGGATGTCGAGAATTACCCAGGCTTCGAACATGCGATCCAGGGGCCCTTCCTGATGGATCAAATGCAAAAACAGGCCGAGAACGTTGGCACCCGCATCATCAACGATCTGATCATGTCGGTCGATTTCTCGTCGAGACCCTTCCGGTGCATTGGGGATGGCGGCGACGTATACATGGCGGAAACCGTCGTGATTGCGACCGGGGCGCAGGCGCGGTGGCTGGGGCTGCCGTCGGAGGCGAGGTTGCAGGGGGCGGGCGTTTCAGCCTGTGCCACGTGCGATGGGTTCTTTTACCGCGGCAAGACGGTATGCGTGGTGGGCGGCGGGAACACGGCCGTGGAGGAAGCACTCTATTTGACGCATCATGCGACGAAGGTGACGCTGATCCATCGGCGCGACAGCTTGCGAGCCGAGAAGATCCTGCAGAAGCGGCTGTTCGAACATCCCAAGATCGAGGTGATCTGGGATAGCGCCATCGAGGAGATCATTGGCGAGGGCATGCCGGAGGTGGTGGCCGGAGTGCGCCTACGGAACATCAGGACCGGGAGTCTGACGCGGCTGGATGTGGACGGGGTGTTCATCGCGATCGGACACACGCCGAATACGAGTGTTTTCCAGGGCCAGGTTGCCATGGATTCGGAGGGATACGTCGTTACCCGCCCCGGTCTTACCCAGACATCGGTGCAAGGGGTTTTCGCAGCAGGCGACGTGCAGGACCGGCTGTGGCGACAGGCCGTGACGGCAGCCGGCACAGGGTGCATCGCCGCCTTGGAGGCGGAGCGATTCCTGACCCTGGGCGCCGATGGAACGGCGGCGCTCGAAATGGCCGCAGAGTAGCCGGCGTTGGCAAAGTGTTAACTATTTGAGGTCAATATGTTCCGGTGACAGCCGAGGACACACATGGCCAAGGACGACAAACCGCTGATTCTCATCCGCAAGGAAGAGGTGGTCGAAGGCGGTCATCATGGCGGCGC
>JAYTHH010000447.1:0-2772 GCA_043732745.1 Rhodospirillales bacterium | reverse complement strand
CGGTAGTGCTGCCCGATATCCCGCCCCAAAAATACGACCGCACGAAATCACCAAGCTATACAACAGCGAAAGCACCGACGCCCGAACAACGCCGGCCGCAGCCACGGCAACACGATACCCGCAAAACGCTGCGACTGCCCGGCCCAGACCGTGCGTGCCCCAGGATCACGCTACCGGCCAAACGCCCGACTTATCGATCAGCGGCCCGTCAAAATTCGCTCCATCAACTGCTTCACCGTCGGAATGAAGTTATTGCCGTAATAAGGGTCCTGCGAAAACCGATATGCATTATGCCCAGAGAACATGAGATTATGCTCAAGTTCATCGGCATCGTTGGTATGGCTCACAGCCTGCAGCGTCTTCTGGATACAGAAACTGCGCGGGTCGGCCTTCTTGCCGTTGCTGAAATCCGGCTCGTGCTGGGACCAGTTGGAAAAGCGGCACTGGCTGAGGCAGCCCATGCAGTTCACCTGATCCTGCAAGATCGACTTGGCGCGATCTGGCGTGACGAAGATCAGCGTGCTGTCCGGTGTGCGCAGGGTCTCGTTAAAACCCTGCGATTCCCAGCTCTCCACCCGCTGGAGATCAACCGGCGTCAGATACACCAAGCGCTTGCGCGGCCCGACGCCATAGGGCGCAATATGCTCGCCCACGGGCTCGGTGCTGTACGCCACCTGATGCTCGGACCGTTCGCGCAGTTCCTGGATGAAGCCGTTGTTGACCGCCGACGAGTAAAATCCGGTCGGGCTGAACTTGTTGAGAAACACGTCGCCCGGCTTCAAGGTCATCAGACGATGCTTCCAGGCCTCGGAGATCGGGCTCTCCTTCGTCAGCAGCGGACGCGTGCCGAACTGAAACGCGATCGGCCCAAGCTCGGGATTGTCGATCCAGTGCTCCCACTCCTCCAGCCACCACACGCCGCCGGCCATGATGATCGGTGTATCGCCGAGGCCGAAGGTGCGGAGCGTCTGGCGCAAAGCCAGTACTCGGGGGTACGGATCTTCCGGCTTCAACGGATCTTCGCCGTTGGACAGGCCGTTGTGGCCACCGGCCAACCACGGGTCTTCATATACCACACCGCCGAGCAACGTGGCAGCCTTCGAATAGGCACGCTTCCACAGCGCGTTGAAGGCTCGTGCCGAAGATACGATGGGGTAGTAGTGCACGTTGAATTTCTGCGCGATGTCCGACAGCCGATACGGCATGCCGGCGCCGCAGGTGATGCCATGGATCAGCCCCTTGGCGCCTTCGAGTACGCCGGAAATCACGCGCTCGGCGCCGCCCATCTCCCAGAGCAGATTGGCATGGATACGGCCGCGGCCCTCGCTCAGATCATGCGCGCGTCGTGCCTGGGCAATGCCGCCGCGAATGCCGAACGCCACCAATTCCTCATGCCGCTCGCGGCGGGTGCGGCCGTGATAGACTTGCTCGATCAGCGTGTTGTTCTCATCGTAGAAATCCGCGTTCACCGCGCTCATCGTGCCGGCGCCGCCGGACGCGGCCCAATGGCCAGCGGTCACGCCGGTCGAAATCGAAACCCCCTTGCCGCCCTCCACCAGAGGCAGGACGTCCACCCCACCCATGCGGATCGCGTTAATCGGCTTCATGGTCTCTTCCCTCGGATCACGTGACATAGCGGTATATGGAGCCTTACGCCCCGCGCTTTAAGTCGGACGCGCGGCCCGTAAGAAGTTTTCGTGTAGCGGTTCCAAAGTCTTTGGCAACTGAAAAGGCGCCCATCCTTGCGGATGAGCGCCCATGTCAGCCGTTCAGTCGTTTTTAGTCGGCAGCATCGCTGCCGCGGTCACGCCCGCCGCCAGCCTTGGCACCAACCTGTTCGGTGATATCGGCACCCGTAGCCTGGTCCACAACGCGCATCGACAGCTTCACCTTGCCGCGATCGTCAAAGCCCAGAACTTTCACCTTCACGGTGTCGCCCTGCGCCACAACATCGGTCGTCTTGTTCACACGGCCCTGCTGCAGCTCGCTGATGTGAACAAGCCCGTCCTTGGACCCCAGGAAGTTCACGAAGGCGCCGAAATCGGCGGTCTTCACAACCTTGCCCGTGTAGATCACGCCAATCTCCGGCTCCGCCACAATGCCGCGGATCCAGGCGATGGCGGCCTGCGCCTTGGCATCGTCCGAAGCCGCAACCTTGACGGTGCCGTCATCGTCGATGTCGATCTTCGCACCCGTCTGCTCGACAATCTCGCGAATCACCTTGCCACCGGTGCCGATGATGTCGCGGATCTTTTCTTTTGGCACGGAGATGATCGTGATCTTCGGCGCGGTGGCGGCAACGCCGTCACGGCCGGAGGTCAAAGCCAGCGCCATTTCGCCCAGGATGTGCATGCGCCCACCCTTCGCCTGGTCCAAGGCCACCTTCATGATGTCAGGCGTGATGGACGTGATCTTGATGTCCATCTGCAGGGCGGTGATGCCCAGCTCGGTGCCGGCCACCTTGAAGTCCATGTCCCCCAGGAAATCCTCATCTCCCAGAATGTCGGACAGCACGGCGTAGCCACGGTCTTCCTTGATCAGGCCCATGGCGATACCCGCCACCGGGCGCACCAGCGGCACGCCGGCATCCATCAGTGCCAACGAGGTGCCGCAAACGGTCGCCATCGACGACGAGCCGTTGCTCTCGGTGATCTCGGACACCACGCGCATAGTGTACGGGAACTTATCCTTGCCCGGCAGCAGCGGGTGAATCGCGCGCCACGCCAGCTTGCCATGGCCGATTTCACGACGGCCCGGAGAGCCCATGCGCCC
>JAYTHH010000446.1:0-9232 GCA_043732745.1 Rhodospirillales bacterium | reverse complement strand
GAGCTCTACGCCGATCCCCCGACATGGGCGCGGATGCAGGCCAATGGCATGGCGTCCGACGTGTCCTGGCATGGGCCGGCCCAACAATATGCCCGTCTTTATCGCGGACTGATGGCGGCGAAATGATGAATTTCCCCGTACGGCCCGGCACGCCCGAGTTACTCGGCGTGTCGCTGGACGCTGACGGCGCCAACGTGGCGGTATTCTCGCACCACGCCACCGCCATCGAGTTTTGCCTCTACGATACCGATGGCCAAGCCGAACTGGCGCGCATCACCCTGCCGGCACGGTCAGGCGACATCTTCCACGCCCATATCGGCGGCGTCGTCCAAGGTGCGCGCTATGGGTTTCGCGCCCATGGCCCCTGGCTGCCGGCACAAGGTCATCTGTTCAACCCATCCAAACTGCTGCTCGACCCTTACGCGCTCGCAATGGACCGGGTGCCGAAGTTGGACGCCTCGATGTTCACGCTGGATGAACAATCCCGCCTGAACGACGCCGACAGCGGCGATGCGATGCCCAAGGCCATCGCCACGCGCGTGCCCGAGGCGCGCCCCGGTTTCAGCCTGACGCCGATGTCGGACAGCGTGATCTACGAACTGCATGTCCGCGGCTTCACGATGCGCCACGCTGATATCCCCGAAGCCCTGCGCGGCACCTTCGCCGGCCTCGCCCACCCGGCCGCGATCGGGCATCTGAAGGCCCTGGGTGTCACGGCGGTGGAAATCATGCCGCCCTGCACCTGGATCGAGGAGCGCCATCTCGCCGCGCGCGGCATCGGCAACTACTGGGGCTATAACAGCATCGGATTCCTTTGCCCCGATCCACGCCTGGCGCCCGGCGGCTGGGCCGAGGTGCGCCAGGCGGTGGCCGCCCTGGCGCAGGCGGGCATCGAGACCCTCATCGACATGGTGCTGAACCATACCGGCGAGGGCGATCTCGAAGGCCCCACGGTGTCGCTGCGCGGCCTCGACCACGCGTCGTATTTCCGTGTCGCCGACGGTGTGCTGGCCAATGACACCGGCTGCGGCAACACGCTGGCGCTGGATCGTCCGCACAGCGTGCGCCTCGCGATGGACTGCCTGCGCGCCTGGGCCATCTATGGCGGCGTGCATGGCTTCCGCTTCGATCTCGCAACCGTGCTGGGCCGCCGCGCCGACGGCTTCGACAGGCAGGCGCCGCTGCTCCAGGCCATCGAGCAGGACCCTCTGCTGTCGCGCCTCAAGATGATCGCCGAGCCCTGGGATATCGGCCCCGGCGGCTACCAGCTCGGCGGCTTCCCCAACCGCTGGGGCGAATGGAACGACCGGTTCCGCGACGATGCCAGGCTGTTCTGGCGCGGTGACGAAGCCCGCCTCGGCCCGCTCGCCACACGGCTCTCGGGCTCGGCGGACACATTCGGGCGTGGCCGCCTGCCCTCGTGCAGCGTCAACTACGTGGTAGCGCATGACGGCTTCACCCTGGCCGATCTCGTCTCCTTTAACACCAAGCGCAACGTCCTCAACGGCGAGGATAACCGCGACGGCACGAACGACAATTACTCCTGGAACAACGGCGTAGAAGGCGTGTCGGATGATCCGGCTATCCGCGCCGCCAGGATCGCCGACCAGCGCGCGCTGCTGGCCACGCTGCTGCTCGCCCGCGGCACGCCAATGCTGTCGATGGGCAGCGAATTCGGCCAGACCCAGCACGGCAACAACAACGCCTACGCCCAGGACAACGAAACCAGTTGGCTCGACTGGGACAACGTCGATCCGTCGCTCCTCGCCTTCACGCAGAAGCTCATCGCCATCCGCGCCGCTCATCCCGGCTTCCGGCAGGACATCTTCCTTACCGGCCAGCCCCAGGGCGCCGACGGCAGGCCAGACGTGGCGTGGCTGCGTCTGGACGGTCAGGCGCTGTCCGACAGCGACTGGAACGACCGCGCCGGCGATAGGCTCGTGATGATCCTGGCACCGCAAGGCCAGCCCCGCGTGGGCCTGGTGCTGAACCGCGGGCGTAATGCCGTGGGCGTCACGCTGCCGCCCACCGATGACGGAATGGTTTGGCGCGTGCTGGCCGATAGCGGTCTCGACCGGCCAAACACCGTCGATCTCGCCGATGGCACGATGATCTCTGCCGCCCGCAGCGTAGCGGTCCTGGCCGAGGTGACGCCCAGCACCCGCATCCCCTCGCGCGGCACCGATGCAGCCCTGCTCGACCGCCTGTCCCGCGCCGCCGGCCTGGCACCGGAATGGTGGGAGACCTACGGCACCTACCACCGCGTCGGCGACGACACCAAGCGCGCGATCCTCAAGGCGATGCATCTGCCGGCCGACACGACCGCCGATGCCCGCATCTCGCTTGAAGGTTTTTCTGAACTGCGCGACCACCGCGCTCTGCCCCAATCGCTGGTGCGCCGCGAGGGCGAGACGGTGAAGCTCGCGATGAGCCTGCCTGCCGGCTTCTCGCCACGCAGCGAATGGCTCACCTTGGTTCTGGAAGACGGCAGCCAGACGCATCTGCGCGCCGGCGCCGCCGATGCCGTGGTGGCCGCCCGCACCGCTGCCGATGGTAGGCCCACGCAAAGCTGGCTGGTGCCGTTGCCCGAACTGCCGCTGGGCCGTCACCGCATCTGGCGCGACAACGCCCCTGAACAGCCCTGCCACCTCACCATCGCGCCCCGCACCTGCTACCTGCCGCAATCCCTGCGCGACGGCATCAGACGCTTCGGCGTATCGGCCCAACTCTACACGTTGCGCACCGAAAGCGACCAGGGCATCGGCGATTTTTCGACGTTGCGCGAACTCGGTCTGGCAACAACAAGGGCCGGCGGATCGATGGTCGGCCTCAACCCGATGCACACATTGTTTGCCCGCCAACGCGAGCGCGCGAGCCCCTATCAGCCGTCTGACCGCCGGTTCCTCGACCCGATCTATCTCGACCTGCCCGAAGCCGGCGGCCCAGAGGCGCGCGCGCTGTCCGCCCTCCCCGCGGTTGGCTACCGCGCGGTGTGGGCGCGGAAAAGCGCCGTGCTGGAACAGCAGTTCCGCGAGATGGCCGAAGCGCTTCCGGACCGCGGTTTCCAGGCCTTCGTGGCCGAAGGCGGCGTGGCGCTGCACCGATTCGGTGTGTTCGAAGCGATATCGGAGCTGTTCCCCGACAAATCCTGGCAAGACTGGCCGATGGCTTTGCGCCATCCCGGCACCGATTCGGTGGCCGAGCTGACCCGCACCCACGCCGACCGCATATCCTATCATCAATACCTGCAATATCTCTGCGACCGCCAACTGGCCCGCGCCGCCGTACCGGCAGGCGAAGGTGGCCTGGAATACGGCTTCGTGCGCGATCTCGCGGTCGGCTGCGCCCCCGATGGCGGCGAGGCCTGGACGATGGCCGATCTGGTGGCGCAGGGCATCTCGATCGGCGCCCCGCCCGATCCGTTCTCCGCCGAGGGCCAGGTCTGGGGCCTGCCACCGCCGGTACCGCATCTGATGGATCGTGGCGGCTACAGCGATTTCGCCACGCTCTTGCAAACCAACATGCGCCATGCCGCGGGGTTGCGGATCGACCACGCGCTTGGCCTGTCCCGGCTCTATTGGGTGCCCGATGGCGCGCGCGGCGCCGACGGCACTTATGTACGCTATCCGTTCGACGATCTGCTCGGCCAGATCGCGCTTGAATCGCATCGCGCGAAGGCACTGGTGATCGGCGAGGATCTCGGCACCGTGCCGGATGGTCTGCGCGAGGTGCTGACCGCGCACGACATCCTCAGCTACCGCGTGCTCCTGCTCGAACGCGAAGGCTATGGGTTCAAGGCCGCCACCACCTATCCGTCGCGTGCCGTCGCCTGCGTGTCCACGCACGACCTTCCCACCTTCGCCGGCTGGCGCGAAGGGGCCGACATCGCCGAGCGCGTGGCGCTCCTGCAGCGACTGCCGGAAGACGCGCAGGCCGACATGGCCGAACGCATCACCGAGATGGACGAGCTCACCAAGGTCGTCGGCGACGGAGACATAACCGCCCAGGCGCATGAATTCATCGCCGGCACCGCATGCGACCTGGTCTATGTGCAGGCCGACGATCTCGCCGGCGAGACCCAGGCGGTAAACCTTCCTGGCACAGACTGGCAGCGGCCGAACTGGCGCCGGCGCCTGCATGTGCCGCTCGACGCGCTGTTCGACAATCCGGACGCCACACCTATTCTCGACGCGATGCGCAAGGAACGGCCCCAGGAGTCCTGAGATTTCCTGACGCATCCGTGTTGCATCACTAAATTTTGCATCACACAGTGCGTGGAGGCTTTTTACGGTCGCGCCCCGGATGTTCGAATTCTATGCATCCGAGGATCACAGGCCATCGCGGTGGCATCTGCAGTTCTACGAATTTCGCCCCGTTTAGCGTCACTCTCGAAGGATCGATCCTTGTCTGACACCTGGAAGCTTCCGGCCACCGAGTTGGCCGCCCTGATCGCCACCAAGCAGATCTCCGCCCGCGATGTGGCCAAGGACGCCCTGGCCCGGCTTGACGCGGTCAACCCAAGGCTCAACGCTGTCGTTTCGCATCGCCGCGATGAGGTGCTGGCAGCCGCCAACGCGGTGGATGTCGCGATCATGAAGGGCGAGGCGATCGGCCTGCTGGCGGGGGTGCCTGTAACGGTGAAAGTCAACACCGACCAGGAAGGCCACGCCACCACCAACGGGCTGGTTCTGCAGAAGAACCTGATCGCCACCCAGGACAGCCCGGTGGTCAGCAACCTCAAGCGCGCCGGCGCCGTTATTGTGGGCCGCACCAACACGCCGGCCTTCTCGCTGCGCTGGTTCACCCATAACCGTCTGCACGGCCGCACCCGCAACCCCAGGGACAGCAGCCTCACGCCGGGCGGCTCCTCCGGCGGGGCGGCCTCGGCGGTGGCGGCCGGCATCGGCGCCATCGGGCATGGCACCGATATCGGCGGCTCCATCCGCTATCCTGCCTATGCCTGCGGCGTGCACGGGTTGCGGCCCAGCCTTGGCCGGGTGCCGGCCTGGAACGCCTCGGGGCCGGAGAGGACCATCGGCGCCCAGTTAATGGCGGTGTCCGGCCCGATCGCGCGCACCATCGGCGACATCCGGCTCGGCCTGCAGGTGATGTCCGGCGCCGATGCCCGCGACCCCTGGTATACGCCGGCACCGATGGTGGGTCGCAAGGTGTCCCGACGCGTGGCGTTGTGCCTGCGGCCGAACGGCATGCCGGTGGCACAACAGGTGATCGACGCGCTACAGGATGCCGCTAAACGGCTCGAGGCGGCCGGGTATGTCGTGGAGGAGGTGACGGACACGCCATCGTTCCGCGATGCCACGGAGATGCAAATCCGTCTTTGGCTCGGCGACGGCTATGCCGGCTTCGCCGATGCGGTGGCGCGCGAGGGTGATCCGGCGGCCATGATGATCGCCGAGGCTTTCCGCGAAATGGCCACCAATCTGCCCGCCGACATCATTGGGCAGACGCTGGTGAAGCGCGCCACGCTCACCCGCGTGTTCCAGCAGTTCCTCGACGAATACCCGATCCTGCTGGTCCCGGTGTCCGGCATGTTGCCGTTTGCCGATGATGCCGACATGGGCGGGCCGGAAGCGTTTCGCCAGGTGTGGGAGGCGCAACTGATCCAGACCGGTCTGCCGCTGATGTCCCTGCCCGGCCTGGTGGTTTCCACCGGCATGGTCGGCACCGCACCGATGGGCGTGCAGCTCATCGCCAGCCGCTACCGCGAGGACCTGCTGCTCGATGCCGGCGAGGCGATCGAGGCCGGCGGCGTTCCCACCTCCCCCATCGACCCGGTGTGGTCCTGATGGAAGATAGGCTCGGGGCCTTTGTTCCCGGTCCTCGCGCGCAAATGGCGGGCGCCAAGTCTGGCCCGCTGGCCGGGCTCACCTTCGCAGCCAAGGACCTGTTCGATGTCGCCGGCCTGCCCACCGGTGGCGGCAACCATGACTGGGCCGCCTATAATCCAGTGCCGACGCGCCATTCGTGGGCTGTGCAGACTCTGCTCGACGCTGGCGCCACGCTGGTGGGGAAAACCATCACCGACGAGGTCTCGCTCGGCATTCTCGGCGAGAACGCGTTCGATGGCACGCCGCTCAACACCGCCGCACCAGACCGCGTGCCCGGTGGATCATCCTCCGGCTCGGCCTCGGTTGTGGCAGCCGGCGTATGCGACACCGCCCTGGGCACCGACACCGGTGGCTCCGTGCGCGTGCCGGCCAGTTTTTCCGGTCTTTACGGCATCCGGCCCACCCATGGACGGGTGAGCACAACGGGCATGCTGCCGCAGGCGCCGACCTCGGACACCATCGGTTGGTTCGCGCGTGACGCCGACACGTTCGCACGCGTTTCGGCCGTGATGTTGGGTGAGGCGATACCCACCGTCCTGCCGACGCGCATCGTCATCGCGGTGGATGCCTTCAGCTTCGCCGATAAGGAGGTGGCAGCCGCTCTGCGCGCGATGGTGGCAAGGCTTGCGGCCCTGATCGGTGACGCCAGGGAGGACATGATGGCGCCGCAGGGCCTGTCCGTCTGGGCGCGGGCGCAGCGCACGCTACAGCCGGTGGAGGCCTGGGCCACGTTCAAGCCTTGGGTCGAGGCCAGGAATCCGCGTTTTGCCTTCAGCGTGGCACGCGGCCTCGTGGCAGGCAGCCAGGTTTCGGGCAGCGAGCAGGCATGGGCCCAGCTCATGCGCCAGGAAGTCCGCGGCCGCATGGCCTATCTGCTGCCGCCCGGCACCATCCTGTGCATGCCCACGACCCCCTTCGTGGCGCCAAAACGCGGGCTTTCCCTGCCGGAGCTGGAGCCGATGCGCGACCGCATCACGTGCCTCTGTGCGCAGGGCGGCCTCGCCGGCCACCCGCAGATCAGCATTCCCGGAGTCACCGTGGACGGCCTGCCGGTGGGCCTGTCCCTGATCGGCGCACTCGGCGCGGACACCAGCCTGATCGCGGTCGCCAAAGCCCTGGAGTCCGCAGCATGAGCGACCGTGCCGAGAACATTCCCGAAGTGGTCGCAGAAATCCGCGTTCTGTTCGAAGCCTACGAGCAGGCGCTGATCGACCGCGACGTGGACGTGCTGGACGCGGCGTTCTGGAACAGCCCGCACACCATCCGCTATGCGATGGCCGAGATGGGCTATGGCTTCGACGCCATCCACGCCTTCCGCGTCGCCCGCAAGCCAGGCCCCGGGACGAAGGAGCGCCGTATCCGGCTGGAGATCCTCACCCTCGGCCGCGACATCGCCACCGTGAACCTGGAATACAAGGTCCGCGGCCATGACCTCATTGGGCGCCAGAGCCAAACCTGGGTACGTTTTCCAGAAATCGGCTGGAAGGTCATCGCCGCCCATGTGTCGACCACGGACGGCAAGCCCCTAGCCTATCCTATCTCCCTGTAAACACCGGGGAGCGCTTCTCGGCGAAGGCCTTGCGGCCTTCCTTGTAGTCCTCGGTGTCGAAACATGTCGCCACTGCAATGTCGATCTTTGCCTTGTCCGGGGTGATGCTCATCGCTTCGGCCACCGCCATCTTGCCAATGCGCAGCGAGTTTGGCGCGTTGTCGGCGATGGCGCGCGCGATGCCCACCACCACGTCCGATAAATCCTCGTCCGATGTCACTTGGTTGATCAGCCCGATGCGCGCGGCTTCGGTCGCGTCGATCCGACTGCCGGTGAACAGCATCATCGACGCCTGCGCGGGGCCGACCAGGTTGGCCAGCTTGCGCGTCATGTCGTAGCCATAGGCGATGCCGAGCTTGGCGGCTGGAATGCCGAATTCGCTGTCCACGGCGGCGATGCGGATGTCCGCCTGCATGGCGATGCCCAAGCCCCCGCCAAGGCAGAAGCCGCGAATGCGGGCAATTACTGGCTTGGGAAAGGTCGCCAGCTTGGCGCGCCCGGCGCTGGTTAGCCGGTCGTATTCCACCTGCGCGTTGCCATCTGCGCGCTGTTTGTCGAACTGGCTGATATCGGCGCCGCTCACGAACGCCTTCGGGCCGGCGCCTGTCAGCACCACCACGCGCACGCTGTCATCGGCCTCGAACGTATCCAGGATCTGGCTGAGCCCTTCCCACATCGCAACCGACATCGCATTGCGCTTTTCGGGATGGTTGAAGGTGATCAGGCCCACGCCCTGGTCCACTTCGGCCAGCATCTTCCCCTCGGCATATTTCGTGGTCATTCCCGGCATCCCCTCTGTGTCGTTGCGCGCATGCTCGCCCGGACATCGCATGTCCTCAACCCCCCATCAAACGGTGCTATAGGCAGGTGTGGACGAACAGGAGCAGCGACGGATCATGTGGGCCTGGGTTTTTGGCGCAGTTGCGTTGGGATTGTGGTTCTGGGCCGGGCGCGGCGCCTGGGACGTGATGATGCGCACCGGCCGCAGCATCGAAGTTGGCAAGATCCACCAACAGGTAGTCGAGATGTACGGCTCGGAGGCCGAAACCCTGGAGCGCATGAACAAGGCGCCAAACGAGCCGGCGCCCGCTATCAAATATGCGATGATGGCAGGGGAAAACTGGCCGGAACTCAAGCTGCGCGCGGCCGCTGTGGTCAAGCGGTTCCCGCATCTTCTGCAGGGCGAGGCCATGCTCGGGCGCGCCCTGTGGGAGCTTGGCGAAAAAGACGAGGCCCGCAAGGTGACGCTCCGCGCGCTGCGCCGTTACCCCCGCGAAGTGTCGCTGAATCTGTTCGCGGTGGACCAGGCGCTTGACGCCGGCAACCATCGGGAGGTCCTGCGGCGCACCCGCACCCTTCGCCGTGAACATCCCGAAGACGTCTGGGCCTATCTCGCAGAGGTCAGGCTTTTGATCGAGCAGCGCAAGTATGTCGAAGCCGAACGGATCCTGAACCTGGCCGACCAGTATATGCCGGATAATGACCGCATCAACACCATGTGGGCCACGCTGCATGAGCAAGTAGAACAGGCGGGGGCATGATGCGTCTGGCTCACGTTTAGATCAGGTCCCTTTCAATCGAAACCCCTGGAACCTTGTCAACTCCTCCTGCACCGGTCGGGAGCCCTCCAGTACGGGCGCTAGCCCAATCACAAAGGCGGTGTTGGCCAAATAAAGCAGCGGCATGTCCGCGGCGATTTGCGCTGTGATCTTTTGATACAGCGCCCGCCGCTGCGCCATGTCCGTCGTGACGCGCCGTGTCCAGCCAGGCATCCACCTACGTGTTCGCGTACTTTATGGCGTTCAGCGGACCAGTCGAATGGGCAGCAGCCAGT
>JAYTHH010000445.1:0-9283 GCA_043732745.1 Rhodospirillales bacterium | reverse complement strand
AGGTCTGGCCCAATTCCCACATCGCCTGCTCCGCCGACATCCTCCCCGAAATCCGTGAATTCGAGCGGATGTCCACCACCGCGCTCAACGCCTATCTCCAACCCGTCGTCGGCTCCTATCTCGCCCGGCTCGACACCGCCTTGCAAACCCACGGCTTCGACGGCCGTTTCCACATCGTCCAGTCCAACGGCGGCGTCATGTCCACCGCCGCGGCCCGCAGCTTCCCGGTCCGCACCGCCCTATCCGGTCCCGCCGCCGGTGTCATCGCCGCCGCCGCCATCGCCCGCGCGGCCGGCTACGCCCACGTCATCACCGGAGATCTCGGCGGCACCTCCTTCGACGTGTCCCTCGTCGTCGGCGGCCAAACCCAACTTGCCGCCCAAACCACCATCGACTTCGGCCTGATCATCCGCAGCCCGATGATCGAGATCACCACCATCGGCGCCGGCGGCGGCTCCATCGCCTCGGTCGATGTCGGCGGTCTCCTGCAGGTCGGCCCCGAAAGCGCCGGCTCCCGCCCCGGCCCGGTCGCCTACGGCCAGGGCAACACCCGCCCCACGCTGACGGACGCCAACATCGTGCTCGGCCGCATCAACGCCGAACGCCCGATCGGCGGCAAGCTCGCCCGGCTGGACACCGATGCCGCTTTTGCTGCCATCGACGAGCACGTAGCAAAGCCCCTGGGCATCGGCGTGATGCAGGCCGCCGAGGCCATTGTGCGCGTGGCAGACGCCCGCATGGCCGGCGCCATCCGCCTCGTCTCCATCGAACGCGGCCACGACCCGGCCAAATTCGCCGCCGTGCCCTTCGGCGGCGGCGGCGCGCTCCACGTCGGCGCCCTCATCCGAGACGTCGACCTGAAAGCCGCCCTGGTTCCCCGCTACCCCGGCGTCACCTCCGCCCTCGGCTGCGTCATCGCCGATGTCCGCCACGACCAGGTGCGCACCCTGAACGTCACCTTGGACCGCATCGACACCACGGCGCTCGCCAACCTCATGCAAACCGAAGCCCATGCCGCCCGAGAAATCGTCCAATCCGCCGGCCTCGCACTGGAATCCATCGCCGACACCTTCGCGCTCGACATGCACTATGTCGGTCAAACCCACACCATTTCAGTCCCCCTCGATCTGGCCGGTCCGGCGGAAATCGCCGCCATCGACCAAACCAAAATCGAGAAAGCCTTTGAGCGCGCCTATCTCGCCTCGTTCAGCCGCCTGCTCCCTGGCCTTGCCATGCGCATCGTCAACCTGCGCACCACCTCCATCGGCACCAGGCCGTTCTTCGACCTCAGCGCCCTCGCCCCCGACAGCACCGCCACCATGGACAAAGCCAGGCAAGGCACCAGACAAGTCTGGTTCGCCGGCGCCTGGCACGACACCGCCATCTACGCCCGGCTGGACCTGCCGGTCGGTGCCGAAATCCACGGCCCCGCCATCCTCGAACAACCCGACGCCACCACCGTCATCGACCCCGGCCACGTCGCGCAGGTCGATGCCTGGGGCAACGTGATCGTTACGATCGTAAAGCCCGGGGAAATCGCCCCACCCCTCACTTGCCGCCGCCCCCCAATCTGATGTCGCCCAATGAACGCGCCCGCCTCATCGGCCAGCCCGACGCCCCGCGCTGAAACCCGCCCATCACAGAAGAAAGCCGCATGAACGATGCCGCCGCCGCCCCGCCGATCGCCGGCCCCACGCACCCCCACCCCCACGGCGTCACTTTTGCGGATGCCCTGATCGTCTGGCTGCGCGTGGCGGCCCTGTCGTTCGGCGGCCCGGCCGGGCAGATCGCCGTGATGCAACGCATCGTGGTGGACGAAAAACGCTGGATCGGCGAGGCACGCTTCCTTCACGCTTTGTCCTACTGCACCCTCCTGCCGGGTCCGGAGGCGCAGCAGCTCGCAATCTACATCGGCTGGCTGATGCACGGCACCAAGGGCGGCATCGCGGCGGGCACCCTGTTCGTGCTGCCCGGGCTCATCTGCATCATGGCGCTAAGCTATATCTACGCAGGCCTCGGCCATGTGGGGGCAGTCGCCGCCCTGTTCTTCGGCCTGAAAGCCGCTGTACTGGCTGTGGTTCTGCAGGCCGTCATCCGCCTCGGCTCCCGCGCGCTCATGAACAACATGATGATCGGCATCGCGGCCGTTTCGTTCATCTGCATCTTCTTCCTCAACGTTCCCTTCCCCATCATCATTTCAGCCGCCGGCCTGTTTGGCTGGTTCGCCACCCGGGCCGGCTCTGCGCTCTTCCGGATGGGCGGCGGCCACGGCAAGGCAGTCAAAAACGCCCTCGCCGACGCCGATAGCCTGCTCGGCGAAGGCCAACCCATCCACGCCCGCGCCACTGTGGCAATGGCCCGCAGGGCCGCCTCCATCTGGCTCGTCCTCTGGCTGGTTCCCGTCCTGGCTCTGCTCGCAACCCTCGGTCCAGACGCGACCTTCAGCCGCATCGCCATCGTCTTCAGCGAGATGGCCGTCGTCATCTTCGGCGGCGCCTACGCCGTGCTGGCCTATGTGGCCCAGCAGGCGGTGGAGAACTACCACTGGCTGCGCCCCGGCGAGATGCTGGACGGGCTGGGCATGGCCGAGACAACCCCCGGCCCGCTTATCATGGTCACCCAGTTCGTGGGCTTCATGGCCGCCTACCGAGACCCCGGCACCCTGAACCCCATGCTGGCCGGCACGCTTGGCGGCCTGCTCACCACCTGGGTCACCTTCACGCCCTGCTTTCTGTGGATCTTCTTGGGCGCCCCCTTTATCGAAGGACTTCGCGGCAACAAGGCCCTCAGCGGCGCCTTGTCCGCAATCACCGCCGCGGTCGTCGGCGTCATCCTCAACCTCGCCGTCTGGTTCGCGCTCCACACCTGGTTCCGCGAGGCCCGCCCCGTGCGCGAGCTCGGCCTGTCCTTCGACGCCCCGATCCCATACACCGTCGACCCCTGGGCGCTCGGTTTGTCCCTCCTGGCAGTGATCGCCATTTTCCGATTTAAAGCAGGTATGATCCCAACCCTGCTCGCCTGCGCCACCGCCGGTGTCGTCCTGCACCTGGTGGGCGCGGTGTAAGGATCACCGGAGGTCTCGCGGACGGAAGTTCACCGTCATTGCGAAAAGCGTAGCGACCACGTAACCCGGGGCAATAAGCGGTCATCCGCGGCCCGGGCCATCAAGCCGCGTCCCCAACCGGAACAAAATGGCCCAAATACATTGTTAAATCGGAACATTCGCCCCGCACGTCTCCCCCCAACCCAATCAGCCCTTCTCCAGGAGCACCCTCCCAAACCCCTGCCGCCGAGCCGCGGCCAAGACCCCCCGGGGCAGTGGGATCCGCCCGAGATCGACAGCCTCCCGAATCCGCCGCAGCATGCGTCTGCCCACCTCCGCCACCGCCCCCGACACCTCCAGGTTCGCCACCGCATCCACCGCCGCAGCCGTCCCCGCCGCAGCGCGAGGCCGCAACAAAGACGTCTCCAACGCAAGCATCCGGCAAACCGGTCGCAAAATCCGCCCCGCCTGCGGGCTGGCCTCCAGCAGAGCCACCATCTCAGGCGTCTGTAGAACCGCCCGAAGCTGACTTCCGAACCCCGCCGCCTCCCAGCCCGCCAGACGCACCAACCACCCAAACCGCCCAGGCCAAATCCGTGCCCCAGCCCTACCGCCAGAAATAGCCGAGCCAACCCGCACCCGGGCCGCAACCCGCCAAAGCCGCCCGGCGGCAAAGCGCACAGCCAGCCGCTCCATCCGCAGGCAAACCCCGGCAAGCCGAGCATACAAAATCAAACCCAGCGCGTGCCCCAATACCCCCCGCGCACACCACCCCCCAAGCGCGCCCCGCACACTGCGAAGCACGACCGATAGGTCCAAATACGAGGAAGGGGGTTTTGGGGAATCCACCCACCAGTGAACATTACACCCGCTGGCTGAACACCAGAAAAAACGCACCACCCCAGAATTTTTCACATGCCGAATGTGAGGCGGCCTCGCCTTTCCTTTTTGCATTCCCGCTTGCCAGCATTGCTTCAGGGATCCGCGTTCGCGGTCGGATATACAGATGCGGCCTGCCGCCGTGCCGGATTGCCGGCCTTTGCCATGCCGTGGTGCCAAGCTGCACCCATTCGAAAGCTGATCGTCAGGCCCTATGAAACCGGGACTTCGCATCATCGTGCCGGCCTTGCTGATTGCCGTGGCGGCGGCAGGCGGCGGCTATATCTGGTGGCAGCATCGCCCGCCTCCGCTACCAGCCGGCATTGCCTTCGGCAACGGTCGTACGGAGGCCGACGCGATAGATATCGACACCAAATTTGCTGGCCGCGTCGCCGAAGTCATGGTCGACGAGGGCGCGGTGGTGAAGGCGGGGCAGGTGGTGGCGCGGATGGACAGCCGCGACCTTGAAGCCATGCTTCTCAAAGACGAAGCTTTGGTGCTTCAGGCGAAAACGACGCTCGGCAATCGCGCGGCCGCCATCGTGCAGCAAAGGACGGTCGTCGATCTCGCCAAGGTCGAACTGTCGCGAACCACAACGCTGATGGCCCAGGGCTATGCAACCAGGCAGCTTTACGATCAGCAACGCCAGCAGCTGAACGCCGGAGTGGCGGCAATGACAATGGCGGCGGCGGCGCTGGGCGAAGCAACGCAGGCACTCGATGCAACGCGTCATACCGTCGAGCTCGATCGCATCAATATCGCAGACAACACCCTGGTCGCCCCCCGCGATGGGCGGATTCAGTATCGTATCTCGAATGTGGGCGAAGTGCTGCCGGCCGGTGGCAAGGTCTTCACGATGATCGACCTTGGCTATGTCTACATGGACATCTATCTGTCCACCGCCGATGCTGGCCGGATCACCCTGGGCGGCGACGCCCGCATCGTACTCGATGCCGTGCCCGACCAGCCGCTTCCCGCCAAGGTCACCTTCCTGGCCAGTGAGGCGCAGTTCACCCCCAAAGCGGTGGAGACCAAGGGCGAGCGGGACAAGCTGATGTTCAGGGTGCGTGTGCGCATCGATCCGGCGCGGCTGCTGGCTGCCGGCGCCAAGGTCAAAACGGGCCTGCCCGGCCTCGCCTATGTGTTGGTCGATTCCGCTGCCGTCTGGCCCGCGCAACTGCAACCAAAGCCTATACCTTGACCCAAGCCCAGGGAAAGGTGATCCCGGGATCGGAGATTCAGGAGCCGGTGGTCCGGCTCGATGGCGTTACCCATCGCTACAGCGCCACCGCAGCACTGCAGGATGTCACCCTGGCAATCCCAGCGGGCATCATGGCCGGGTTCATCGGGCCGGATGGCGTCGGCAAATCCACGCTTCTGGCTTTGATCGCCGGCGCCAAGCGCATCCAGGCCGGCACGGTGCATGTGCTTGGTGGCGACATGGCGCTGGCCCGGCATCGCAGCGATGTCTGCAGCCGCATCGCCTATATGCCACAAGGGCTCGGCCGGAACCTTTATCCGGACCTCAGCGTGCGAGAGAACCTCGAATTCTTCGGGCGCCTGTTCGGCCAGGCCGCACCTGAGCGAGAACGGCGGCTCGCGAATCTGCTCGGCAGCACCGGCATGGCGCCGTTCGAAGGTCGTCCCGCCAAGAAACTCTCGGGCGGGATGCGGCAGAAACTTGGGCTGTGCTGCGCCTTGATCCACGACCCCGACCTGCTGATCCTCGACGAGCCCACCACCGGCGTGGACCCATTGTCGCGGCGCCAGTTCTGGGAACTGATCGCCCAGATCCGAAGCGGCCGCCCGCAGATGAGCGTGCTGGTCGCCACCGCCTACATGGAGGAAGCCGAGGCATTCGACTGGCTCGTGGCGATGGACGCAGGCAAGGTGCTGGCGACCGGCGCGCCGGCGGAGATCATGGCGCGAACTGACACCAAAACCCTCGAAGAAGCCTTCATCGCCCTGTTGCCCGAAATCCGCCGTGCCGGGCATCACACGCTGATCATTCCCCCGCGCGTCAAAACAAGCGGTGGCCCGATCATCGTGGCGAAGGAGCTCACGCGCCGCTTTGGCGACTTCAAGGCCGTGGATCACGCAAGCTTCACCATCGAGCCCGGCGAGATTTTTGGATTTCTCGGGTCGAACGGCTGCGGCAAGACAACCACAATGAAAATGCTGACGGGCCTGCTGCCGGCGACCTCCGGCGAGGCCCTTCTCTTCGGCAAGCCGGTTGATGCAACCGACGTGAATGCGCGCATGCAGGTTGGCTACATGTCGCAATCGTTCTCGCTCTACAGCGAACTGACCGTCCAGCAGAACCTCAATCTGCACGCCCATTTGTTCAATCTGCCGACCGCGAAAGCTCAGGCAAGACTTGCGGAACTCACAGCCAATTTTGGCCTTGGCCCATATCTTCACGACCTCGCCGCCTCACTTCCGCTTGGCATTCGCCAGCGGCTCTCGCTGGCAGTGGCGATCATCCATGAGCCTGAAATGCTGATCCTTGACGAACCCACCTCCGGCGTCGACCCTCTGGCACGTGACGCGTTTTGGGAACAACTGATCGCCCTGTCGCGCGGCCACGGCGTGACCATCTTCATATCGACCCATTTCATGAACGAAGCGGCCCGCTGCGACCGGGTGGCGCTGATGGATGCGGGCAAGGTGCTGGCCGTCGATACCCCGGCTGGCCTGGTGGAAAAGCGCCACGCCGCCAATCTGGAGGACGCCTTCGTCGGCTTCCTTGAGGAGGCCGCCGCCGCCAGGCATGCACCAGAAATGGCCAGTCCAGCGCCAGAGACGAAGAATGCTGCAACCGCCTCCATCGCCGAAGCACCAGGGTCGCAGTCGCGTGCACAAGGCTCGCGGTGGTTCAGCCCGCAGCGTGCGCTGGCCTACTCGATCCGCGAGAGCCTGGAACTGCGGCGTGATCCGATCCGCATGGGGTTTGCGCTGTTCGGCACGGCGTTCCTTATGCTGGTGCTCGGCTTTGGCATCTCCACCGATGTCACGCATCTGGCCTTCGCCGTCCTCGACCATGATCAGTCGTTTGAAAGCCGCGCCTATCTGAGGGAGTTGCGCGGTTCGCCCTATTTCATCGAAATGCCGCCGGTCACCGACTACGGCGAAGCCAATGCAGACCTCGAAAGCGGCACCGTGGAAGCGGTGATCGAAATTCCGCCGGGCTTCGGCCGGAACCTGGAAAAAGGCGTTCCAGTCGAGATCGGCGCTTGGATCGACGGCGCCATGCCGTTCCGCGCCGAGACCATCCGCGGGTATCTTCTCGGCGTGCACGAGCAGTTTCTCGCCAACTGGGCGAAGGCGAATGCCACAACATCCAGTGCCCCGCTTCCCGCCACGATCAGCCTGCGCTTTCTCTACAACCAATCCTTCGACAGCGTCTTCGCCATGGTCCCCAGCGTGCTGGCGATGATGCTGGCGATCATTCCCGCAATCCTGATGGCGCTCGCGGTGGTTCGAGAGAAGGAGCTTGGTTCGATCACCAACCTCTACGTCACGCCGGTCACGCGGCTCGAATTCCTGCTCGGCAAGCAGGTGCCGTATGTGGTCATCGCCATGGGCAATTTTGCCATCATGTTCGCCATGGCGCTTCTCGTCTTCCAGGTGCCCCTCAAAGGCAGCTTTCCAACCCTGGCACTCGGCGCACTGATCTACGTCACGGCCACCACCGGCTACGGCATGCTGATCTCGACCTTTACCAGCACGCAGATCGCAGCTCTGTTCGGCACCGTCATTCTCACCGTGATCCCCGCCACGCAATTCTCCGGAATGCTGGCCCCCGTGTCATCGCTGTCCGGCGTGCAGGCGATGATCGGACAAGGCTTTCCAATGACCTATTTTCTGCGCATCAGCGTCGGCACCTTCACCAAGGCGCTCGGTTTCATCGAACTGGCGCCCAACCTGCTGTTCTTGGCAGTGTTCGCCCCTGTGTTCATGGCACTCAGCCTGTTGATGCTGCGCAATCAGGAACGGTAGCACCCCACCATGAAACGCAGCCTGCAGGCGATATTCTGGCTCGGCACAAAGGAACTGCGCAGCTTCTTCCGTGACTACGTCTTTCTCGGTTTCGTGATATTTTCATTTTCATTCAGCGTCTACAGCCAGGCGCAAAGTACCAGTCAAGAGCTGTATCACGCCTCTCTCGGCATCGTCGACGAAGACCACTCCGAATTGTCGCGCAGTATAGCCAAATCCTTCCTGCCGCCCTATTTCAAGCCTCCGCGGTTCATCTCGCTGCCCGACGTCAACCGGCTGATGGATGCCGGGTCACTGACGTTCATCATCGACATTCCGCCAAATTTCCAACGCGATGTCCTCGGCGGCCACCAGCCCGTCGTGCAGATGAACATCGACGCAACGGCGATGGTCCAGGCTGGCCTGGGCTCAGGCTACGGCCAAATCATCCTCACGAAGGCGATCGCTGATTTTGTCTCGCACACCGAGGGCGTTCCCCCATTGCCGGCCACGCTGGCCCTGCGCCTGATGTTCAACCCGAACGGCACGTCCAGTTGGTTCATGGCGCTGATGGCCATCGTCAACAACGTCACTATGCTGGCAATCATCCTGTCGGGCGCTGCGATCATCCGCGAGCGGGAACACGGCACGATGGAGCATCTGCTGGTCATGCCGGTGACCCCCTTTCAGATCGCCATGGCCAAGGTCTGGGCGAACGGGCTGATCATAACCGCGGCGGTGGCGTTCTCGCTGACCCTCATTGTCCAGCTCGCGCTGCGAGTGCCGATCGCAGGGTCGATCCCATTGTTTCTCTCAGGCGTGGTGGTCTACCTGTTCTTCGCACTGGCGGTCGGAATCTTTCTGGGCACGGTGGCCCGATCGATGCCGCAACTAGGCCTGCTCTATGTTCTCGTGGCGGTCCCGCTGAGCCTGTTGTCCGGCAGCATGACATCGCTTGAAAGCATGCCGCCATTCCTGCGCACGGTGATGTCAGTATCGCCAACCACGCATTTCGTGTCGTTCGCCCAATCCATCCTGTTCCGCGGTGCCGGCCTGGCGGTCGTCTGGCCGGAATTCGTCGAGGTAACGATCGCCGGCGCGCTCTTTCTCGCCGTCGCCGTCGTCCGGTTTCGCAGAATTGCAGGACAAACGGAGTAACATTCGACCCAGCGCCGGATACAAAGCGCAAGGGCCGGAGGGGCGAGCCGAAGCTACGCGCTGGGCTCTACAGAAGATTGCGGACGGGCAAAAGGATGTCGATCGCTACATCTGGGCGGCCGGCATTAATACCAATCCCGGAAGAGTCTGACTCTCTGGGGATTCCCATCTTGCTTGAACTCTGATTCGATACCGCCGGGTTGCAATTCGCAGGCAGGAGTGGGG
>JAYTHH010000444.1:0-9287 GCA_043732745.1 Rhodospirillales bacterium | reverse complement strand
CCGCCGGTGTACAGGTCGAGCTTGCCGTCCCGCACATGCAGGATGTGGTCGACCGAGTTGTTCAGCAGCTCCCGGTCATGGCTGATAATCAGCGCGTTGGCCGGGTACTTGCGGAGGCGCGCTTCGAGCCACATCGCCCCTTCGAGGTCGAGGTAGTTGGTCGGCTCGTCCAGCAGCAGCACGTCGGGTTCGAGAAACAGGATGGCGCCGAGAGCGACGCGCATGCGCCAGCCACCCGAGAATTCGTCCACCGGGCGCTGCTGGGTGTCGGCGTTGAAGCCGAGGCCGGCGAGGATGGTCGCGGCCCGCGCCGGGGCCGCATCGGCACCGATCACGTGCAACCTGTCATGCACGTCGGCCAGGCGCATGCCCTCGGTGGTGGGATCGTCCGCCTCGGCCATCAGCGCAGAACGTTCCTCGTCGCCTTCCAGCACCGTTTCGAGCAGCGATTGCGGGCCGGACGGCGCCTCCTGCTTCACCTGCGCCATGCGGGCGCGCGACGAAAAGCGGATATCGCCACCATCGATCGGCAGCGCGCCGGTGATGGCCTTGAACAGGGTGGACTTGCCCGCACCGTTGCGGCCCACGAGCCCGATGCGCCGCCCCGGGTCTACCGTGAGGTCGGCGTTGTTCAGAAGCGTGCGGCCAGCCATGCGGATGGTGACGCCGGAGATGATAAGGAGGCTCATACGCCTGCATTTAGCCGCTCCGCCCCATGCGGGGGAAGGGGTTGCCGCGATGGGTGCCCTGCTCTAAAGCCCCGGCCTCACGTAAATAACCCGAAAAGAGACCGATCATGGCCATCGAGCGCACCTTCTCCATCCTGAAGCCGGACGCCACGCGCCGCAACCTGACCGGTGCGATCAACGCGAAGTTCGAGACCCAGGGCCTGCGCATCGTGGCGCAGAAGCGCATCCACATGACCACGGCGCAGGCAGAAGCGTTCTATGGCGCCCACAGCGCGCGCGGCTTCTTCCGCGACCTGGTCACGTTCATGACCTCCGGCCCCGTTGTGGTGCAGGTTCTCGAGGGCGAAGGCGCCATCCTGAAAAATCGGGAAATCATGGGCGCCACGAACCCCGCCAACGCCGATGCCGGCACCATCCGCAAGGAGTTTGCCGAGAACATCGAAGCGAACTCGGTGCATGGCTCCGACTCGCCGGAAGCCGCTGCCGCCGAGATTGCCTATTTCTTCGCCGGCACCGAACTCGTCGGCTGATTGCGGGCCTGATGCGGCCTCTTCCCTCGGGTGAGGCCGCATCACGATACTGATAAAAGCTCCACCAACGCGCCCATCAATGCGGCCATCGAGAATGGCTTCGCCAGCATGCGCACCAGCGGGTCTGCCACCATCGCATCGGGCGGATCGTCAAGCGCCAGGCCGCTGATCAGCACGATCGGAAGTCTTGGCCGCAGCGCCCGCGCCCAGGCCGCCAACGCGAACCCGTCGATCTGGCCGGCGAGCGACACATCCGTCAGCAGGACATCCACGGGTCGCGCGGCAAAGCTGTCCTGCGCCTGTCGGCCGCTTTCGACCGACTTCACATCGTAGCGATGAAGCCGCAGCGCACGCTCAAGTGTGGTGCGCAACGACGGCTGATCCTCGACAAGCAGAACGTGAATGTCAGCGCTCATGAAACATCTTTCATCCGCACACGCGCATATGCGTTTCAGATGTGGCTTCGCCCGGATGAATGTTAATGGTTTTGAAATAGATCGCCTTGAGGATTGCGAGGCCAGTCCACCGGCGTCTCGCATGAAGCCAAAAATCGCCAGGACCTGACAATGCCTTTTGCCGTGGAACCAGCTTTGTCCGAAATATCCGGGACCAACAGCGGCTACGGCCACGCAGATAATGCACGCTACCATGAAGCCGAACGTCTGGAAGTCGCCCGCGTGGCGGCGCTGCGGCGCTACCGCAACCGCGATACCGGCCCCGATCCTGCGTTCGACCGAATCGTCTCGCTTGCAGCGGATCTGCTGGACGCGCCGATCGCCATGATCTCGTTTGCCGACGAGACAGGGCAGTGGGTCAAGGCCGCGATCGGCCTGGACCCGGCCGAACACGGCGTGGCACGCGCCCTTAGCGAGCAGACGGTGCAGCGCCGCTGCGTGCATATCGTGCCCGAACCTGGCCTACTTGGCGCCGCCGGCATCGCGTTCTACGCGGCCGCCCCGCTGATGACGCCGGATGGCGTGGCCCTTGGCGCGCTCAGCGTGCTGGACCGCACCGGCCGCGCCGGGCTTTCGGGCCGTGACCTCTGCCGGCTGGAAGAATTGGCCGCCTTGGTGATGGACCTGCTGGAGCGCCAGCGCGAGCACAACGAGCAAAACCGGGACCGGGCGGAGATCGCGCTGATGCACGACATCCATGCCGTGCTGATGGAAAATCTGTCCTTCGCCGACACGCTAAATCTTATTCTGTGTCGCATGCTACGCGCCTTCGACGCCTATGCCTGCCGGGTGTGGGAGCGTCGCGGCAACGACCCTCATGTGAGCCTGGTTTCGCGCGTGTGCGTCGACCCGATTGTCCTCGGCCACCATGAAGGCATGGCTGACGAGCAGGTGCCGCTGGGCGACCTCGTCACCGCTGAATTGTTTGAATCGGAAGAGGCCACACTGTGGCGCACGATTGATTCCACCGATCTGGATCACCCCCGCGTCGGCCCCGCGTTCTCCGCCGGCATCAGCAGTTTGATCGGATGCTCCCTCACGGTGGGAGACCGACGCTTCGGCCTGGTGATGACGATGAAGGACCCACAGGCCGACCTACCCGGCAGAGGCGCGTTGCTCGGCCGTGTGGGTAAGACGCTGCGCCCGGTTCTTCAGCGAAAGCTTGGCAATGAGCGCACGGCGCTGCTCGGCGCTGCGCTCGAGGCCACCTATGACGGCGTGATCATCGCCGAGATCACCTACGGGGAGGACAGCTACCTCCGCATCGTCTACATCAACGCGGCCTTGACCGAGCAGACCGGCTACCAGCCGAAGGACCTGCTGGGCCAGCCTTTGACCATTTTGAATGTGCCGAGTGCGGACGACGCAGCAGAGATCCGCCGCATCAAGGCCGCCATGCGACGCGGCGAGAACGTGCGCACCATGCTGCGCCGCCGCCGGCGGGACGGTAGCGATTTTTGGGCGGAGACCACGCTTGTGCCGCTGTTCGATGCCGACGGCGTGGCCACCCATCGCGTCGGTATCATGCGCGACATGACCCAGCAGCGCGCCGAAGCGGAGGAACTGCGCACGCGCGAACGCCGGCTGCTGGCCACCACCCAGAAGCTGGAAAAGCTGACCGCCCAGTTGATCCGCACCCAGGGGATCGCGAGGCTCGGCACCTGGCGGCAGGAGATCGGATCAGAGAACATCGAGTGGTCGGACAGCGTCTATCCTATGTTCGGCGAAACCAAGGGCCATTTCAGCCCCACCCTTCCGGCAATCATCGCCAAAATCCACCCGGATAACCGGGAGGCACTGCGCGCCCGCCTGCTCCAGGCCAGGCAAGGTGCTGTCACCAACGCGCTCGACTACCTTACCATCGCGGCCGACGGCACGGTGCGAACGGTGTCCAGTGAGTGTATTTGCGAATACGACGGGGACGGCAGGGTGATCGCCATCAGCGGCATCCTTCAGGACGTGACGGAACAGAAGCACGCCCAGGCCATGCTGCTGCAGGCCGAGAAACTACGCTCGATCGGCCAGCTCACCGGCGGCATCGCTCATGATTTCAACAATCTGCTGACGGTGGTGTCGGTAAATCTGGAAATGCTCGGCGATATGCTCGGCACCGACCACCCGGCCGAGGAACTGCGCGCCATGGCGCTGCGGGCGGCCGAGAGCGGCGCCAAGCTGACCGGCAACCTGCTCGCCTTCGCCCGGCGGCAATCGCTGCAGCCCGAGCCCTATGAGGTCAATCTGTTGCTGCGCGGACTGAAGGACATGGCCGCCCACAGCATCGGGGAGCGCTATCCGATCGCACTGAAGCTGGAAGCAACCCTGCCGCATTGCCTGCTCGACCGCAGCGGCTTCGAAAGCGCCATGCTCAATCTGCTCGTCAACAGCCGGGACGCGATGCCGGATGGCGGGACCATCACCATCGCCACCTCGCTCGAACACCTACGTCCCGGTGGCAGCAACGCCAGTGGCTCGTTGCGCGATGGCGCCTACATCTGTGTGTTGGTCTCCGACACCGGCACTGGCATAGAGCCGCATTTGCAGGAGCGCGTGTTCGAGCCGTTCTTCACAACCAAGCCGGTAGGCAAGGGCACCGGCCTGGGTCTTAGCACCGTCATCGGCTTCGTGCGCCAATCCGGCGGCGACGTGGCGCTTGCAAGTACACCTTGCCTCGGCACTCGCGTAACGCTCTATCTGCCCGTGCAGGTCACGTCTGACGTTTCAACGTCAACGGACCGGACGCCTGGCAGGTTGGCATCATCTCCAATCGGTTGATGTTCACGTGGGCGGGCAGCCCCATCACCCATGACACCGCCTCGGCGATATCGAGCGGATTGAGTGGCTTGAGGCCGGCATACACGGCGGCGGCCTTGTCGCTGTCGCCGTGAAACCGCGTGGTGCTGAAATCGGTGCCGCCGACCAGGCCCGGCTCCAGATCGGTCACCCTTACCCCGGTGCCGACCAGATCGGCCCGCAGGTTGAGGCTGAACTGGGTGACGAATGCCTTCGATGCGCCGTACACATGCCCGCCTGGATAAGGATAGATCGCCGCCGTGCTGGACAGGTTGATCACGTGCCCGGTGTTGCGCGCCACCATGCCCGGCAGCAACGCGCGCGTCATGTGCAGCAGCCCGGTGACGTTGGTGGCCACCATCGTGTCCCAGTCCGACAGGCTGGCGCGAAACGCCGGGTCCATGCCCAAGGCGAGGCCCGCGTTGTTCACCAGCACATCGACATCGCGCCAGGCTGCCGGCAGCGCATCGGGCAAGCCTGCCACGGACGCCGCATCGGTGACGTCGAGCGCGTATGGCAGCACGGCCGACCCCAGTTCGGCGGCCAGCGTATCCAGACGCTCCCGCCTGCGAGCGGCGGCGATGACACGATGGCCGTCCTGCACCAGGCGCGCGGCGATGGCGCGGCCGAAGCCGGCGGAGGCGCCGGTAACGAAGACGGTAAGGCTCATGGACAGCTCCTAGATCATGATATGTTTCAGTCCGGCACGTCGAAGCGCACCGAAACCGGGCAATGGTCGGACAACCGCTCCTTCATCTCGGCGGTGTTCTCCCGATAGACTAGAACGCGCAGGCTGTCAGGCCGCATCCAGGCGCGGGCCGTGCCGCCGGCGATGATGTGGTCTAGAAAACCGGCGCCGCCCCAGCACGGCGAGTGCTTTCCCGCTTCGGCCCGCAGCAGAGGCCCCGCGCGGTGCAGTTCGGCGAAGAAGCCGTCGCGTCCCTCCATCCAACGGTTGAAATCGCCCATTAGCACGAAGGGCAAGCCCTCGGCTTGGCGTTGGCCCGCCCAGTCCCTGAGATGCGGCAGTTGCAGCGCCAGCGTGCCACAGGCGGGGTTCGCGCGCGTGTCGAGCGCCTCCTCCCGGCAGCCGGATTTCAGATGCACCGCAAGGAGCCGCAATGGGCCGGACGGCAGATCAAGCGTCACATCGGCGGCGCTGCGCAGGTTGTATTTTGCGTTTTTATAAACATCAAGCGCCACCAGATCCGGGTTGGCGGTGAACGCGATTCCGCGCCTGATGGCGAACCCGGTGCGCTGCACCACAGAATCCCCTGTGATATGAATGCGGTAGCGATCGAGCGGAAATACCCGCGCCGCCAGTTCCGGCCCGTCCACCTCGCTGAACGCCACCACGTCGGCATCCAGCAGCAGCGCGTAGCGGCGCAGCGTGTCGATGTCGGGGGCGCGCTTGGGCTGCACGTCCTCCGGCAGATCCGGGCCACCGGCTGGCCGCAAGGTCAGCCAGGACAGGTTCCAAGTGGAGAATTTCAACTCTCCCGCAAAGGCCGGTCCTGCCAGCAGGAGCCAGATGAGAAATATGCGCATGCGCCATGCTGGGCGCCCTGTCGTGCCGTTCCGAGCGCAAACATGAGGGGTCACGCGGATCTCACGGGTGGAATCGGTTTCGCCGCCCATCGCCAGCGCGTAGAACCCTGCCATGACCGTTGCCATCGATATGGGCCGCACCGAACAGGGCGCCTCCGCCCAGCTCGACCTTGAGGAGCTGCTCGCCACACGGCTTCTGGTGCAGGGCAATTCCGGCTCCGGGAAATCGCATCTGCTGCGCCGGCTGCTGGAACAGAGTGCCGCCTGGGTGCAGCAGGTGGTGATCGACCCCGAAGGGGATTTCGTGAGTCTCGCCGACCATCACCCGCATCTGGTGATCGACGCCGGTGCCCATACCGAGCAAGCGCTCGGCCATGCCGCAGAGCGTGTGCGGCAACATCGTATCTCAGTTGTGCTGAACCTGGAGAACCTCGACGCGGAAGGCCAGATGCGCGCCGCCGCCGCTTTCCTCAACGGCTTGTTCGATGCGGATCGCTCGTGCTGGACGCCGGTGCTGGTGGTGGTGGACGAGGCGCAACTGTTTGCGCCAGCCGTCGGTGGCGAGGTGCCGGATGAGTCTCGAAAACTCTCGCTAAGCGCCATGACCAACCTGATGTGCCGTGGGCGCAAGCGCGGGCTGGCCGGTGTCATCGCCACGCAGCGCTTGGCCAAGCTTGCCAAGAACGTGGCGGCCGAGGCGTCCAACTTCCTGATGGGCCGCACCTTCCTCGACATCGACATGGCGCGCGCCGCCGACCTGCTTGGTATGGAGCGCAGGCAGGCCGATATGTTCCGTGATCTCGCGCGGGGCCAGTTCATCGCACTCGGCCCCGCCCTTGCGCGCCGCCCGCTCACCTTGCGCATCGGCGCCGTCGCCACCGCCTCACGCTCGGCGGCGCCCGCCTTGCTGCCGATGCCACAGACCAATTCCCTGGACGCCCGCGACCTCGTGCTCTCCGATATCCCCGAGACACCGCGCCCGCCGCCGCGAAGGCTCGCCACGCCGGGGCCGGATCTGCTGAGCCTTCTGTCTCAGGCCCGCCCCGCGGTGCCCCAGGGCGAGACCGAGGCCGCACCCGATATGTTCGTGGTGGCCGAGCGCCAGCGGCGCATGGAGGCGATCCTGCGCGCCATGATGGCCGAGGCGGAGGCCGCGTTTCGTCCCACCGCCGCGTTGTATCAGGATTTCCTGGTCCGCCTTCGGATCGAGGCGCTAGAGGGCAAGCCGCCCGATCTCACCCAGTTCCGCCCATTGCTCGCCAGTGCGCGCGCGGGCGTGGAGGACGCGTTGCTGGCCGATCCGCAGTGGTCGCGTGTGCAGGCAATGGCGTTGGCGCTGCCGGACGACGCGCAGAGCGTTTTTCTGCTGTTGGCGCACGTGGCCAGGATTGCGGCACCCTGCCCTTCCGACGCCACCATCGCTCGGGTCTATGGCACGCATTCGACAGGCCGCGCCCGCCGCCTGCTCAGCTTTCTGGAAGAACAGGCGGCAATCGTGTGCTGCCCGGAGCCGGGCGGCCGGCGCAGCGTGGCGATTGTGGGAATCGGCTGGCGAACGGCCCCCGGCGAGCCGAACGCGGTGGCGGCCTAGAGCACGTTCCGATTGATTGGAATCAACCCATCGGATGTCGTGCTCTAGAAAACATAAGTGCTAGAGCAGCTTATGTCCGTCCGAATGAGCCGCAAGCGGCTCCGTTCAGTCGGACGCTGCTCTAGCGCCGCGTGAACATCACCCGCCGCGCCAGCCAGCACCCGATCTCGGCGGCGATGATGGCTCCGTCGCCCCGCACGAACTTAATTGTCCAATCCCCCGGTGGCGAATGATCCAGCGCCCGCGGCATCGGCAGCCGCCACAGATCCTCGCCCACCGGCACCATCGGCTGCATGAAGCCCGCGCCGAGATACCCACAGAACGCGCCAAAGACGCCACCGGCATCGGACACGCAGGTGAAATCCGCCGCGTATTCGTCGGAATGGAATACGCCGCCCACATCCAGCGCGGCCTCGCCGGTGACCGGCGTGAGAACGCTGAACAGGTTATCGCCGCGGCGCTCCATTCGGATGCCATCGGCGGTCCGGAGCAGCACCACGTTGCCGCCATGGGCTTCGTCGTCGCGGCCAAGGCTCAGCGTTTCCGGGCTGAGGCCGGCGAAATACAGGTTCACCGACTGATCCCGCGCGGGCTCCAGCCGCACCACCAGCCCGGTTTCCGGCTCCTGATAACGGCCCTCCCACGGCGTGGCCGAGCCGCCCGGGCCGGATTTCGTGGGCGTCGGCACCATCTGTGCCAGCACATCCAACGCCGCAGCGCGGGGATCTGCCATGTGGTTGAACAGCACGACCACCGAAATGCGCTCGGACGGCAAGTAGAACCGGATGCTGCGCCATCCCCTGAGGCCCCCACCATGGCCGGTGCCCTTGATGCCGAGCATTTCAACCTGCCCAAGGCCGAACGCATAGCGCGCCACAGCCCCGTCGGCGAAGCGGTTGGGCGCGGACTGGCGCTGGTAGAGGCTGGACGGGTCGTCACGGGTGGCGTCGATATGCCGCTCCCAGGCGATCATATCGTCCAGGCTGGCGCCGATCCCGGCGTCGCCGGTCCAGTGCACCCGGTTCACCGCCGGGCGAAACCCCGCTTCGAGCGTGCCCTCGTAGCCCACCGTCCCATCCGGCATCACGGACGTGTCGGCGCAGAGCAGAGCGGTCGGCATGCCCGCGCGATCGAAGATCCGCGTGCGTAGCAACTCGGAAAATTCCCGGCCGGCGCGTTCGGCCACCACATCGCCCAGCAGGCGAAAATTCTGGTTGCAGTAGGAGTATTGCGTGCCTGGCGTGAATTGCAGGCTGGATGCCAGCCCGATCAGGTGGCGTGCCTGCGCCTCATCGAACGGCGCCTCCACCGGCGAGCCGCACAGCATGGCGGTGGCCCAGTAGTCGCGCAGGCCGGACTGGTTGTGTGCCAGATGCAAGGCTGTCGGCGCCACACCCTGCAGAAGCGGCATGCGGGCAAGGATGGCGTCGTTCAGCACCAGCGGGTCGGGGTTCTGGTCCAGCATCAGGCCACAGGTGAACTGTTTGCTGATGGAGCAGATGCGGAACAAGGTCTGCGGCGTGAACGGCAGACAACGCTCCAGATCGGCAAAGCCCCAGGCGTGACGCACCAGTGTCTCGCCGTCCTTCAGCACGGCGACAGCTCCGCCGGCGCCGGCATAGGTCTGCGGAAGCCGGGAAAGCGCAGTATCTAAATTGGTCAGAACCGACATACGCGTATCCCT